>JAIOSH010000421.1 GCA_021107685.1 Bacteroidales bacterium
TAAACATTATAACCAAGAAGGGCTTTACCATCTTTTGCAGTAGAAAAATAATTAATAATTTCAGCCATAAGGTCTGCCTGGATACCTGCATCTGTAATAGCACTGAATGAAATAGCTGTAAATATGGATTTAAAAGTAGCCGGAGCATACTGAATAGCACCAACACCGGCAGGTGCAGGGCTAGTAACATTAAACATATCCTGACCTACATGGTCAGTTATCTGGTCAATATATAAACCTTCTTTTGTTGTAAATATGTCGGCAACCTGGAAAGTATAACCGGCGGCTATAGAACCTGTTGCACCTTCACATGAAGCTGTAGCAGGAGATTGAATACTCCAACTATCCTGAACAACAGTTCTAAGTCCGAGATAGTCATAAGGGAATTGACCTGCAGAAAAATTTCCTGCTGATTGATAAGAAGCCCATAAATAATCCTGTCCTGAGAAGAATAATGCACCTCCGGCATCAAGGAACTGACCGACATTATTTTCATCATTAGGAGTCATACAGTCATCACCGTAATAACCCCATGCTTCGCCTGAGAACCATATAATAATATCGTGTCCCATCATAGTAGCCAGATCAGGACCATCACCTGCCATATCTTCTACATCATAATAAGTATAGGTATATCCATTAGCATCCAATGCGGCTTGAACAGCAGGCCAGCAATTAGTATAATCACCCTGAAAGCTTCCGTCGCGGTCAACTACAAGTATAGTACCTGTTGGACCACCGCCCGGAGCTGTCCATGTTAATGTAACATCATTTCCATTAACGCTTGCAGCTAAATTAGAAGGTGGTGTTACAGGTGTCATTTCAAAATCCTGAGTTGTTGTCTGACCTGATATTACAGCAATACCTGTTGCTGTTTCATCAAAATAATTCGGAGCAACACAAGTTAAATCATAAGTACCTTCAGGAACATCAAGTATTTCATAAGTACCGCCAGTTATTGTAGTACCAGTATATCCTCCTGGGGTTGTTGTTACTACTGCTCCAACTATAGGAGTGCCTGTAATAACTTCGGTTACTGTTCCGTCAATAATACCTACAGTAGGTAATGGTGTTAATACAAAATCAACAGTAACAGTTTCTTCACATACAACAACTACACCGGTTGCAATCTGGTCATAATAATCAACATGAGTAGCAGTTAGATCATAAGTGCCCGGGTCAACATCAAGAATTTCATAAGTACCGTCAGCAATTGTTGTGGCTGAGTATCCACCGGTATTTGTACTTACTAAGACTCCTGCTATTGGTGAGCCTGTGCCAAGCTCAGTAACAGTACCGGTAATTATTCCATAAGGATCAGGAACAAGTGCAAAATCAACAGTTGTTGTAACACCGGTATTAACTACTATTCCTGTTTGAGTCAATGGCTCATAGCATTGTGCATCTGCTGTAACATCGTAAGTGTCAACAGGCACTGTCATTGAATAAGTACCGTCGGCTAATGTAACATCAATAAATGTACCCGCAGTAACTGTTGCACCTTCAATAGGTGTACCTGAACCGGATTCTGTAACAGTTCCTGCAATTTCGCCAATAGGTGTCAGCCAGAAATTTAACAGGTCATTGGCATATATACCTGCATAGTCAGGTGGAACTCCATACTTGGTTTCTTGTAGTGTTACAGCATGTAAATAATACTGACCACCATCCATTATAGGAACACCACTAAGTGTTTCAGCAACTAATTGAATACCGGCTACCTGATTTGTATCCTGTATTGCAATTGTAAATTGCATAAAACCCTTATAATCAGTTCTAACCATATTCATATATAACAAATTAGGGATACCATATTCGAAAACTATTGCAAATCTGCCAGGTTCATTGTCTGCATAGTTAACAACATTATAGTAAGGAAGCGTACCAAGATATCCATCAAGTAATTCTAACTTTTCAAATCTAATTTTATTATTTGTAGCAATATTTTCACCGAAGGCAGTAGTATTGTAATTAAAATATATCTGCGTACTTGAGTGATGAGTACTATCAATATCACATTTAAGCTCAACATCAAATCTTAAGGAATCAGGAGTGCCTGGAATGATTGTTTCATTAGCAAATCTCCACGTTAGTACAGGATATTGTGCTGATGCAGCAAAAGCAAACAGCATTAAAACCGTAAAAAAAAGTAATTTTGTTTTCTTCATAATTTTTGTTTTTTAATTTATGGCTAAATATCTCAAAAATAAGATAATAACCGGGGTTAATGATTAATTTAATTATATTAATTTATTTTAAATTTGTTATTTATAAATTAAGTTTATATGAAAAATCAGGGCAAAAGTAATAATTTTATTATAAAATAAAAATATTTATTAAAAATTTTTCAAAAAAATCTTTTTCAAAATAATTATATATAGTAACTAATCAGTGCCTAAAGTTTGGAGTGCCTACACTACGACTGTGCTCAGTATAAAAAATGCCTAAAGTTTCAACTTCTTTCCAATTGAAGTAAAAATAACAAGTGTTTTATTCGCTTCGGTTAAAATTAATAATACTGATTGCGAATTCCTGTGTCCTGATTTCTAATTGCTTGCTAAATTTTTTATTAGCCATCTTTAATTACTTTAGGCACTTTTAACTTTTTATGCTGAGCACAGTCGAAGCATAGTTCACTTTAGGCAATGATTAGTTATAATATATATTAGACAATAAAAATACAATAATAGTTGTATTAATTGATCTTTAAATTCATATAAAAAAACTTAAATGTTTAATTTAGCCATTTATAATAAAATTAAATCCTGATTTATAGTTTGTTAAAAAAATTTTAAGAATAAAAAAATAAAATGTTATAATCAGCATTTTTACAACTTATGATTAAAAAAAATACAAAACTTATAAAATCCAAAGCTATTGACTTAGGTTTTTCTTCTTGCGGTATTTCAAAAGCTACTTTTCTTAAAGAAGAAGTTATAAGATTTGAAAAATGGCTTAAAAACAATATGCATGGTAAAATGTATTATATGCAAAATCATTTTGATAAGCGACTTGATCCGCGACTGTTACTTGACAATGCTAAATCTGTAATTTCCCTATTGTACAATTACTATCCAAATGAAATAATTTCTTCTGATAATAATTATATAATATCAAAATATGCTTATGGACAAGATTATCATATTATAATAAAGGAGAAATTAAAACATCTTATACAATTTATTAATAAAGAAATTGGAAATGTCAATGCAAGGACTTTTACCGATACGGCACCATTGTTGGAAAAAGTATGGGCGGCAAAATGCGGATTAGGCTGGATAGGAAAAAATACTTGTTTGGTTAATAAAAAAAACGGTTCATTTTCATTTATTAGTGAAATTATTATTGATATAGAGCTTGAATATAACCAACCCATTGAGAATTACTGCGGTACATGTACAAAATGTATTGATGCTTGTCCTACAGGAGCAATTGTTAAACCTTTTATAATTGACGCTAACAAATGTATATCTTACTTAACTATTGAATATAAAGGGGATTTACCCACGGAATTAAAAGATAAATTCAATAACAGGATTTTTGGCTGCGATATTTGCCAGGATGTTTGTCCCTGGAATAAATTTGCCAAACCAAACAATGAACCCGGTTTTAAACCAAATGAAAAATTAAAAAAAATGAAAAAAGATGACTGGGTGAAATTAGATGAAACAGAATTTAATAAAATATTTAAAAATTCCGCTGTTAAACGTACAGGATATAAAGGATTAATGAGAAATATTCATTTTTTATCCTGATGATAATACGTATGGTCGGTTGTCTAAATAATACTTTTTTCAGACCAGACTCATAAATATCTTCTAAGCTTACTCATAAAAAATAAACCTGTCTTTAGAAGCTGGCCGTATAGTATTGTTAGAACGATTATAATGAAAATAATATCTTGGTATTGTATTTTGCGGAAGTTGTCGGTTAATATGTTCATTCAACAAATAATCAAATATATAACCAGCATATTTTTTACCTAAAACAGAACTTAAATCATAAATATCTTCCAATTCCATCTCAATAAAAGAATATTTATATTTTACTTCTCCCGTAAAGATATTTTCTACAAATAAACCTTCTAAGCAATCAGAAACATAATCAGTTATATAAAAAACTTTTCTTCCTTCTTTTTTCGGGTTTAATTTTGTAATTTCAAACCAGGAACTAATACTTACTGCATTTAACCCAAAATTTTTATAATATAATATAGAATCATTAAATATTTCCGATTCGTTAACAGGCATAATGTATTCATCCAGCTCAATCTGTGCAATATTAATTATATATGCCTGGTTTTGAATAAATAAAAACGTATCTAATGAATTTTGAAAATAAATATCAAAACCATAAGCAAGCAATTCATTTATTATACCATTAATATAATTCTCTAAAAAAATTGAATCGGAAACATATTGTAAAAACAAATTATTAATAAGTAATAATGAATCTATATCCCATTTGTCAATAGAATCAGCATTTACAATTTCGTCAACCTTTGTATTGGATTTATATATACAATCAGGTGGTAATAAAAGAAAAGAGTAATTTACTTTAGATTCAATAAATTCTCTTGCAATCTTTTTTTCAACAGAACAGGACATTGAAAAGAAAAAAAACAATAAAACAAAAAGCAAGCATATTTTTAAAATATATTTTTTCAAAATCAGAATATTAATATTTTTTATAATAAATTTTTGTTAATTAAAATATTATTGTACCTTTGCACCCGCAAAATTAAAACTATAATATATAATATTTTAGGAAACCTGATAATTAAAGACAACTATAGGTTTCTGCTAACAATTCAAAATATCATTAACTTTTTATAATTCAAATTGTTAGTTGCGTCTAAGCTGTCCTAAAATTATCTATATTCCCGAATAAATTTTTTTACAAAAAAAATTATTTAATATATTGTATTGATTTTACAAAATTAATTTATACTTTTGCAGTCCCAAAAAAAAAGGGTATTTTTAAGAAAAATAATTTAAAAGTATTAATATGCCTACAATACAACAATTAGTTCGTAAAGGACGAAAAAAATTAACAGATAAGAGCAAATCTCCTGCATTAGACTCATGCCCGCAAAGAAGGGGTGTTTGTGTAAGAGTTTATACAACAACTCCGAAAAAACCCAATTCAGCAATGAGAAAAGTAGCAAGGGTAAGACTAACAAACGGAAAAGAAGTAAATGCATACATTCCGGGTGAGGGTCATAATTTACAGGAACACTCTATTGTAATGATAAAGGGAGGAAGAGTTAAGGATCTTCCCGGTGTAAGGTATCATATCATAAGAGGAGCTTTAGATACATCTGGTGTTGAAGGCAGGACTCAGCGAAGATCAAAATATGGAACTAAGAGACCTAAAGAAAAAAAATAATTAAAATTTAAATAACTCAAGCATAATAAAATGAGGAAATCAAAGCCAAAAAAAAGAATTATACTTCCTGATCCAAAATACAATGAAGTTTTGGTTACTAAATTCGTAAATAATATTATGTTAGAAGGTAAAAAGAACCTTTCCTATAAAATATTTTATGAAGCAATTGATATAGTATCTGAAAAAACTAAAGAGGATGGTCTTGAAATGTGGAAAAAAGCATTGGCTAATGTAACTCCTTCTGTTGAAGTGCGAAGTAGAAGAATTGGAGGAGCAACTTTCCAGATTCCTTCAGAGATAAGACCTGGAAGAAAAATGTCAATAGGTATGAAATCATTAGTGAATTTTGCACGTAAACGACATGAAAAAACTATGGGACAAAAATTAGCAAATGAAATTATAGCAGCATCCAAAGAAGAAGGAACTGCTTTTAAGAAAAAAGAAGATACTCATAGAATGGCAGAAGCAAATAAAGCTTTCTCTCATTTTAGATTTTAAATACAAAGCAAAACAATTAAGTATATTACAATATATATGTCAAACAAACTAACATATACAAGAAATATTGGCATTATGGCTCATATTGACGCAGGTAAAACTACGACTACCGAGCGAATATTGTATTATACAGGAATTAATCATCGTATTGGTGAAGTTCACGACGGTAATGCAACTATGGATTGGATGATACAGGAACAGGAAAGAGGAATTACCATAACATCAGCAGCTACAACCGTTTTCTGGAATTACAATAATAATGATTATAAAATCAATATTATTGATACACCCGGTCATGTTGATTTTACTGTTGAAGTTGAAAGATCTTTAAGGGTTCTGGATGGAGCTGTTACATTATTCTGTGCTGTTGGAGGTGTTGAACCTCAATCTGAAACTGTTTGGAAACAAGCCGATAAGTATAATGTTCCCCGTATCAGCTATATTAACAAAATGGACCGTGCAGGAGCAGATTTTTTCAATGTATTAACACAAATTAAAGAAAAATTAGGAGCCAACCCTATTCCCTTACAAATTCCTCTCGGTGAAGAAGATGAATTTATCGGTATTATTGACCTGGTAACCAATAAAGCATATAAATGGGATGATGATTCTTTTGGAATAAATTATTTTGAAATACCAATTCCGGATAATTTAAAAAGTCTTACAGAAGAATACAGAATAAAATTAATTGAAGGTGTTGCAGAAGAAAGCGATGAATTACTTAATAAATTTATTTCCGACCCAAATTCCATTACAGAAGAAGAAATTATTTCAGCAATAAGAATAGCAACTCTTGAATTAAGAATTACACCTGTGATTTGCGGTTCCTCGTTCAAAAATAAAGGCGTACAAAGCCTTATGGATGCAATTATCACCTTCCTCCCCTGCCCTACTGACATTCCAGCCATAAAAGGTATAAATCCATATACAAACAAAGAAGAAGAAAGAAAACCTGATGTTAATGAACCTTTCAGTGCATTAGCATTTAAAATAACAACCGACCCGTTTGTTGGCAGAATAGCTTTTTTCAGAGTATATTCAGGTTCTTTGGAAGCAGGCACTTTTATTCTTAATTCAAATACTAATAAAAAAGAACGTATTTCCCGCATTATGGAGATGCATGCCAATAAACAAAAACCTTTACAAAAAATTGATGCCGGAAATATCGGTGCTGCTGTTGGCTTTAAACAAATCCGAACAGGTGATACTTTATGTGCTCCAAACAATCCAATAGTACTGGAATCAATGGAATTTCCCGAACCTGTAATAAATATGGCTATTGAACCTAAAACACAGGAAGATGTTGATAAGATTTATAGTGCTCTAAATAAATTAGCTGAAGAAGACCCTACATTTACTATAAAAACAGATGACGAAACAGGGCAAACAATTATTAGCGGAATGGGTGAACTACATCTTGATATTTTACTCGACAGGATTAAAAGAGAATTTAATATTGAATGTAATCGCGGGACACCTCAAGTTGCATACAAAGAAGCTATTCTTTTTACAGTTAAACATCATGAAATTTATAAGAAACAAACAGGAGGTAGAGGAAAATTCGCTGAAATTTTTATAGAAATTTCTCCTGCTGATGAAAATATTAAAGGATTACAATTCATTAATTTAGTAAAAGGGGGTAATATACCAAACCAATATATTCCATCAATAAAGAAAGGTTTTGAATCGGCAATGATGAATGGAGTCCTGATTGGATTTCCAATGGATAATTTAAAAGTTAAATTAATCGACGGATCATATCATAGTGTAGATTCCGATGCTTTATCTTTTGAAATAGCAGCAGGATTAGCTTTTAAAGCAGCTTGTAAAAAAGCGAAATCCGTATTGCTAGAACCAATTATGAAAGCTGAAATTATTACACCTGATGAATATATCGGAGATGTTACAAGCGATTTAAATAAAAGAAGAGGCAAATTAGAAAATATTGATTCACGAATAGGTTATCAGATTATTAAAGTAAAAGTGCCACTATCTGAAATGTTTGGATATATTACTACACTACGAACCATAACTTCAGGAAGAGCAACTTCAAATCTTGAATTCTCGCACTATTCGGAAGCTCCAAAAGAAATAATTGATAATGTAATATATAAAATTAAAGGATATATTGTTAATGAGTTAGTTAAATAAATTTCAACACTATTATAAATCAAAATAATACAAAGTGAGTCAAAGGATTAGAATAAAATTAAAATCATACGATCATAATCTGGTTGATAAGTCAGCAGAAAAAATCGTTAAAACCATAAAAACTACCGGTGCTGTTGTAAATGGACCTATTCCATTACCAACTAATAAAAAGATATTTACGGTAAATAAGGCAACTTTTGTAAATAAAAAATCAAGAGAACAGTTTCAGTTGTTCTCCTATAAAAGATTACTTGATATATATAGTACAACAACAAAAACAATTGATGCCTTGATGAAACTGGAATTGCCCAGTGGTGTTGAGGTTGAAATAAAAGTATAAAATTATAATTCAACATTATTATAAAATGTCAGGAATAATTGGAAAAAAAATAGGAATGACCAGTATTTACGATAAAGATGGAAAAAATATTCCATGTACTGTTATTGAAGCTGGTCCTTGCGTTGTAACTCAGGTAAAGACAAAAGAAAAGGATGGTTACGAAGCTATTCAGTTAGCTTATGATGAAAAAAAAGAAAAGCACACTACAAAAGCAATGAAAGGCCATTTTAATAAAGCTGGAGTTACTCCAAAAAAAGTTATTGCGGAATTTTCTCGTTTTGAATCAGGTCACAGAAAACAATACGGTGATGTTCTTAAAGTAGATATTTTTATTGAAGGGGAGTTTATTGATGTAGTTGGCACATCAAAGGGAAAAGGATTTCAGGGAGTAGTAAAACGATATAATTTCAAAGGAGTTAATGATGCTACTCATGGACAGCATAACAGGTTGCGAGCACCAGGCTCTATCGGAGCCTCATCATGGCCATCAAGAGTATTTAAAGGAATGAGAATGGCAGGCAGAATGGGCGGTAACAGGGTTAAAATGATAAATTTACAAATTTTGAAAATTGTACCTGAAAAAAATATTATTGTAGTTAAAGGTTCTGTTCCAGGACCAAACGGTTCATATTTAATTGTAGAAAGATGGAGCTAGAAGTATATAATATCAATGGTAATAAAACTACCAAAAAAGTAACATTAGAAGATGATATTTTTAATATATCACCTAATGATCATGCTATATATCTTGACGTAAAACAATATATGGCAAATAAAAGACAGGGAACGCATAAGACAAAAGAAAGAAATGAGATTACAGGAAGCAGAAGAAAAATAAAACGTCAAAAAGGTACAGGTACTGCCCGTGCAGGTGATATTAAATCACCCATTTTCAGAGGAGGTGGCAGAACTTTTGGACCAAAACCAAGAGACTATTCTTTTAAATTAAATAAAAAAGTTAAGCTGTTGGCTCGCAAATCTGCTTTAACATATAAAGCAAAGGACAATAATATTTTTATTCTTGAAGATTTTGTTTTTGAAACTCCTAAAACAAAAAATTTCGTTGAATTATTAAATAATTTCAACATGACAAATAAAAAAATATTGCTAGTTCTTTCAAAAGCAAATAAAAACATCAATTTGTCATCCCGAAATTTAAAGACTATTAAGATAGTTAATGCTTCGGCTTTAAATACTTACGACATATTAAACGCAAAAAATTTATTAATTGCCGAAAGTTCGATAGAAGAAATTAAAAAAATACATCTATAATAGATAAAATAATTAATATTTAAAATAATTAAAGATGAATATTATAATAAAGCCGGTAATTACAGAAAAAATGACGACAATTAGCGAAAAGCTAAACCGCTATGGCTTTATTGTCCATAAAAAAGCAAATAAACTACAGATCAAAAAAGCTGTAGAAGATATTTATGGCGTTGAAGTACAATCTGTAAATACAATGAATTATTCAGGGAAAAAAAAATCACGTAATACAAAAACAGGATTAATTACCGGCAGAACAAATTCATATAAAAAGGCTATAATTACTTTAGCCGAAGGTGAAACAATTGATTTTTACAGCAATATTTAAATAAATGGCTTTAAAGAAATTCAAACCGACAACACCCAGTCAACGCTTTAAAATAATAAGCGCATTTGATGAAATAACTACTTCAAAACCTGAAAAAACTTTGATAACATCAAAGAAAAAATCAGGAGGTAGAAATAATGAAGGAAAAATGACCATACGTTATAGGGGTGGTGGTCATAAACAACAATACAGGATTATAGATTTTAAAAGAGATAAAGAAGGAGTACCGGCAATTGTTAAATCAATTGAATATGATCCTAACAGAACAGCACGAATTGCATTGTTATTTTACTCTGATGGTGAAAAAAGATATATAATTGCTCCTCACGGGCTTAAAATCGGGGAAAAAATTATTTCAGGAAAAGGAGCATCACCTGATCTCGGAAATTCTTTATATCTAAGTGAAATTCCTTTTGGAACTATAATTCATAATATTGAATTAAAACCTGGTCAGGGTGCAAAAATGGCAAGGAGTGCAGGGTCTTATGCTCAACTTATGTCTCGTGATGGAAAATTTGCAATTGTTAAATTGCCATCAGGTGAAACCAGAATGATACTTCAAACTTGCAAGGCAACAGTTGGTATGGTTTCAAATATTGATCACAATTTGGAAGTATCGGGAAAAGCAGGCAGAAGCAGATGGCTTGGGCGTCGTCCAAGAACAAGAGGCGTTGCAATGAATCCTGTTGACCACCCAATGGGTGGCGGCGAAGGTCGTGCTTCAGGTGGACACCCAAGATCAAGAAAAGGAATACCTGCTAAAGGTTACAAAACTCGTATAAAGAAAAAATATTCAAATAAATACATTATTGAAAAAAGAAAAAAATAATATAATCTAATATAATAAATATTTATGAGTCGTTCTCTAAAAAAAGGTCCATACATTCATTATAAATTGGAAAAGAAAATTTTTCAAAATTTAGATGCAAAGAAAAAAGCCGTTATTAAAACATGGTCAAGAGCTTCTATGATTTCCCCTGATTTTGTGGGTCAAACTATAGCTGTTCATAATGGTAATAAATTTATTCCAGTTTATATTACTGAAAATATGGTAGGACATAAATTAGGTGAATTTGCTCCAACCAGAATTTTCAGAGGACATGCAGGTAGAAAAGATAAAGGTAAAAAATAAATCGTAAATTAATTAAGGAAATGGGAGTAAAAAAACATAATAGAGCAGAAGAATTAAAAAAGGCAAGAAAAAAAATTTATTATGCTAAATTAAATAATTGCCCGACTTCTCCGAGAAAAATGCGGTTAGCAGCAGGTTTAATAAGAGGAATAAATATTGAAAATGCATTGCATATTTTAAAGAATTCATCTTTAGAGGCTTCAATAAGACTCCGCAAATTATTGCTTTCGGCCATAGCTAATTGGCAAAACAAAAACGAAGGAGTAAGAATGGAAGATAAAAATCTGTTTGTTAAAGAAATTGCTATTGATAGCGCAAGGCAATTAAAAAGGCTAAGAACAGCTCCTCATGGTCGTGCTCATAGAATTAGAAAACGGTCTAATCACGTAACACTGATAATTGATAGTAAAACAATTGATTAATACTTTATTAAACTTTAAGTAAATAAATTATAAAAATTAATTAATAATTATTTAATGGGACAAAAAACAAATCCAATAGGACTTCGGTTAGGAATCATTCGCGGATGGGATTCTAATTGGTATGGAGGTAAAAATTATGAGCATAAGCTTATAGAAGATGATAAAATCAGGAAATATTTAAATGCTCGTTTATCAAAAGCCGGTATCTCAAAAATTATTATTGAACGAACCCTGAAACTTATAACTGTTACTATTTTTACTGCCCGACCAGGTTTAATTATTGGAAAGGGTGGACAGGAAGTTGACAAATTAAAAGAAGAATTAAAAAAATTAACAAAAAAAGAAATTCAAATTAATATTTCCGAAATAAAAAGACCGGAATTAGACGCTCTTATTGTTGCAAATACTATTGCAAAACAAATAGAGGGAAGAATATCTTTCAGAAGAGCTATAAAAACAGCTATAGCATCAACAATGAGAATGGGAGCAGAAGGAATAAAAGTTTTGATTTCGGGCAGATTAGGTGGTGCTGAAATGGCACGAGGCGAGCAATATAAAGAAGGTAGGATCCCTTTGCATACATTAAGAGCTGATATTGATTATGCATTAACAGAAGCTCATACTACTTATGGAAGAATCGGTATAAAAGTATGGATTTGTAAAGGTGAGATTTTCGAGAAAAGAGATCTTACTCCATCAATAGTTAGTTCTAAGGCTAAGTATAGTGGTGGTGCAAGAGGTAAAGGAGGCAGAGGAAGAAACAAAAGATAAAATATATTAAAATTTAAGATAATGTTACAGCCAAAGAAGACAAAATATAGAAAAATGCAAAAAGGCAAGATGAAAGGTAACTCATACAGAGGAAGTCAACTTGCCTTCGGATCTTTCGGAATTAAAGCCCTGGAAGAAACATGGATAACAGGACGACAAATTGAAGCAGCTCGTCAGGCTGTTACACGTTACATGAAACGTGAAGGACAAATATGGATAAGAATTTTTCCCGACAAACCAATTACAAAAAAACCTGCCGAAGTACGAATGGGAAAAGGCAAAGGTGCTCCCGAATTATTTGTAGCAAGAGTATCACCAGGAAGAATTTTATTTGAAGCAGAAGGCGTTCCTTTAAAAATTGCAAAAGAAGCATTACGATTAGCTGCACAAAAACTCCCTATTACTACAAAATTTGTTGTAAGAAGGGATTATATTGAAGAAACAGTTTAATCGGCAGAAAAACTATATTAATTATTTTAAAAAAACAGATAAGAATTTAATAATGTTCAACAACGTGAGTTAAAATGGAACAAGAAGTAATAAAAGAACTATCAACAAATGACCTTATTGAAAGGTTAGAAGATGAAAAAAAACAACTGGTTAAATTAAAACTTAATCATGCTGTTTCACCTTTGGAAAATCCAAATAAAATTAAAATATATAGAAAAACCATTGCAAGACTTAAAACAGAAATAAGAAAAAGAGAGATTGAAAAAAACTAATAAGTAAGTAAAAAATGATGGAAACCCGAAAATTAAGAAAAGAAAGAATAGGACTTGTAGTAAGCAATAAAATGGAAAAATCCATTGCAATAATTGTTGAAAGAAAAGTCAAACATCCAATATATGGAAAGTTTGTTAAAAAAAAATCCAAATTTATTGCTCATGATGAAAAAAATGATTGTAACATCGGAGATACAGTAAAAATAATGGAAACAAGACCATTAAGTAAAAATAAATGTTGGAGATTAGTTGAAATAATTGAAAGAGCTAAATAATTATGATACAACAAGAATCAAGATTGGCAGTTGCCGATAATAGTGGAGCAAAAGAAGTGCTATGCATCAGAGTACTTGGCGGCACAAAAAAAAGATATGCTTCTATTGGTGATAAAATAGTTGTTACTGTTAAAAAAGCTTTGCCTTCAGGAAATATTAAAAAAGGTACTGTTGCCAAGGCAGTCATAGTAAGAACTAAAAAAGAAATAAGAAGAACCGACGGATCATATATAAGATTTGATGATAATGCTGTAGTATTATTAAACAATGTCGGAGAAATGACAGGTACACGTATTTTTGGTCCCGTTGCCAGAGAATTAAGAGAAAAACAATTTATGAAGATAGTTTCATTAGCACCGGAAGTGCTTTAATTGAATCAATGAAAATAAAATTATGCAAATAAAATTACATATTAAAAAGGGTGATAACGTAATGGTAATTGCGGGTAACTCAAAAGGACAACAAGGCAAAGTTCTTTTAGTTGATATTGCAAAAAAATCTGCCATTGTCGAAGGAATAAACTTAGTTAGCAAGCATACAAAGCCCAATTCAAAAAATCCCAAAGGCGGGATTATAAAAAAAGAATCGTCAATTCATGTGTCTAATCTTATGCTTATTGATTCATCAGGAAAACCAACAAGAATTGGCAGAAAATTAGATGAAAAAACTAATAAATCGGTTCGTTATTCAAAAAAATCAGGGGAGGTAATCAAATAATGGAATATACACCTAGACTGAAAAACAAATATTACGATGAGATATTACCTGCATTAAAAAAGCAATTTAATTATAAAAGCCCTATGCAGGTTCCAAAATTAAAAAAAATATCTATAAATCAAGGCTTAGGAGCAGCTATTGCTGACAAAAAGCTTATTGATACAGGCATTGAAGAAATGTCACTTATTGCAGGTCAGAAAGCTGTTGCAACCAAATCCAAAAAGGATATTTCTAATTTTAAACTCAGAAAAGGAATGCCTGTGGGAGTTAGGGTTACATTACGAGGAGAAAAAATGTATGAATTTCTTGACAGGTTGGTTTCTGTAGCTATTCCACGAATAAGGGATTTTAGGGGTATCAATGATAAAGGTTTTGACGGAAGAGGTAATTATACGTTCGGTATCTCTGAACAAATTATCTTTCCTGAAATTAATATTGATAAAATCAATAAAATTAACGGAATGGACATTACGTTTGTAACTTCTGCAAGAACCGACAAAGAAGCTCTGACATTATTAAAAGAATTTGGTTTACCATTTAAAAATCAAAATAAAAAATAATTTTTATGGCTAAAGAATCAATGAAAGCGAGAGAAATAAAAAGGCAGAAGCTCGTTAATAAATATGCTGCCAAAAGAGCCGAACTAAAAGCTGCAGGTGATTATATTGCATTGCAAAAATTACCGAAAAATTCTTCTCCTGTACGTTTACATAACAGATGTAAAATAACAGGCAGACCTAAAGGCTATATGCGAATATTTGGAATTTCGCGTATTAACTTCAGGGAAATGGCTCTAAAAGGTTTAATACCAGGCATAAGAAAAGCAAGCTGGTAAATTTTAAAATTATATATTTATAAAATACATAAACTAATATAAAAAATGGTTACAGATCCAATTGCAGATTATTTAACAAGAATTAGGAACGCTATAATGGCAAAACACAGAATTGTTGACATTCCTGCATCAAATACAAAAAAGTCAATTACAAAAATACTTTACGAAAAAGGCTATATTTTAAACTATAAATTTGAAGAAGATTCTAAACAAGGTTATATTAAAATCGCATTAAAATATCATCCTGTTACAAAATTATCAGCTATTAACAAGCTTGAAAGAATAAGCAAACCAGGTTTGAGAAAATATACAAATGCTGATAATTTGCCCAGAGTATTAAACGGCTTAGGTATTGCTATATTATCAACATCATATGGTGTAATGACTGATAAAGAAGCAAAAAAACAAAAAATAGGTGGTGAAGTTTTATGTTATATTAGTTAATAAAGGAGATTGATAATATGTCAAGAATAGGAAAATTACCGATTAGTTTACCTGAAGGAGTTCAGGTTACTGTTTCTGATAAAAATTTAGTAACAGTAAAAGGTAAATTAGGTGAACTTAAACAACAAGTTAATCCATGTATTACGGTTAAAATAAAAGATTCAAGTATTATATTAGAAAGACAAACCGAACAAAAGAATCATAAAGCAATGCATGGATTATACAGAGCTTTGATTGCAAATATGGTTAAAGGTGTGTCAGAAGGATATAAAATTGTTCAGGAATTAGTTGGTGTAGGTTATAAAGCCACTTCAAAAGGTCAATTACTTGAATTATCATTAGGATATTCACATAATATTGTTCTAGAATTACCTGAAGTAATTAAGCTTGAAACCAAAACAGAAAGAGGTAAAAATACTACAATCACCTTACATTCAATTGACAAACAACTTATTGGGCAGGTTGCTGCAAAAATACGTTCATTAAGAAAACCCGAACCATATAAAGGTAAAGGTATTAAATTCTTTGGTGAAGAAATTAAGAAAAAAACCGGTAAAGCGGCTGCTGAATAAAAAAATAATAAACTTGCTTGACCTTGGTCAGGTATTTAAAATTCCTAATAGAATGGCAATAAAAAATAAAAAAGAATACAGAAGGTTTAGGATAAAAAAAAGAATCAGGAAAATTATTAATGGAACTCCTGAAAGACCTAGATTAACAGTTTTTAGAAGTAATAAACAAATTTATGTCCAGCTTGTTGATGACCTTGCAAATAATACTGTGTTATCAGCATCATCAAGAGAAAATGAAATTATATCAAAAAAAGTTACCAAAACAGAACAGGCTAAATTAGTCGGTCAGTTAATTGCACAAAAAGCTACTGAAGCTGGAATAAAATCAGTAATATTCGATAGGAATGGTTATTTATATCATGGTAGAATCAAATCCTTAGCTGAGGCAGCTAGAGAAGGAGGTCTAAAATTTTAATTATTATGCCAAACGTAAATATAAAAAGAGTAAAATCAAGTGAAATAGAATTCAAGGATAAGCTTGTAAGCATCCAAAGAGTTACAAAAGTTACAAAAGGAGGTAGGACATTCAGTTTCTCAGCTATTGTTGTTGTTGGTAATGAAAAAGGTGTTGTTGGCTATGGATTGGGAAAAGCTAAAGAAGTAACATCAGCAATTGCAAAAGGAATTGATGATGCAAAGAAAAACCTAGTAAAAATCCCAGTGCTAAAAGGCACCTTACCTCATGAACAAATTGGAAAATATAGCGGCGCATTAGTTTTTCTGAAACCGGCAGCACCAGGAACAGGTGTAATTGCAGGTGGTGCAATGCGTGCAGTTTTAGAAAGTGTAGGAGTAAAAGATGTGTTGGCAAAATCAAAAGGCTCATCAAACCCTCATAGTGTAGTTAAAGCAACTATCAATGCCCTAACTCAAATGAGAGACCCTCATACTATAGCTCAACTTAGAGGGGTTGATCTAAATACGGTTTTTAACGGTTAATTATTTTAAATTCATGAGAAATGAAAAAATTAAGACTTAAACAAATAAAAAGCGGTATCGGAAGAACTGCACGTCAGAAACGAACCCTGATAGCCTTGGGCATTAAAAAAATGCATCAGCCTAAAGAAGTTGAAGTAACTCCACAAATTTTAGGAATGATCAATAAAATAAAACATTTATTAACAGTTGAAGAAATATAATTTTTAATAATAATTATACTATGGATTTAAGCAATCTTAAACCTGCAAAAGGTTCAACAAAAACAAAAAAACGTATTGGAAGAGGACAAGGATCAGGCAGGGGTGGTACTTCCACAAGAGGACATAAAGGTGCTAAATCAAGATCGGGATATAGCAGAAAATTTGGCTTTGAAGGCGGTCAAATGCCTTTATATAGAAGAGTCCCAAAATACGGCTTTAAAAATATTAACAGAAAAGAATACAAAGCTATAAACATTGATATACTGCAAAAATTAGCTGATAAAAAGAATTTAACTGTTATTGATATTGATATTCTGACAGATAATGGATTAGCATCAAAAAATGACCTTATAAAAATATTAGGAAGAGGCGAATTAAAAGCAAAATTAGAGGTTAAAGCTCATTCATTTTCCGAAACTGCTCTTAAAGCAATAGAAGCACAAGGTGGAATAGCAACAAAAATTTAAATTTTAATGAAAAAATTAATTCAAACAATAAGAAACATATATAAGATTGAAGATCTTAGAAACAGGATCCTATATACTTTAGGAATTATCCTGATATACAGATTAGGAGCTTATGTTGTTTTGCCCGGAGTTGATCCTCATCAACTTACAAATTTGCAAAACCAAGCGAGTACAGGTTTACTTGGTCTGTTAAATATGTTCTCAGGAGGAGCCTTTTCAAATGCCTCGGTTTTTGCACTTGGAATTATGCCATATATTTCAGCATCAATTGTAGTGCAATTATTGGGAATGGCTATCCCTTATTTCCAAAAACTACAAAAAGAAGGCGAAAGCGGAAGGAAAAAGATAAATCAAATAACACGTTACTTAACAGTAATAATTCTTATATTCCAATCACCTGCTTACATTACTAATCTTGTTATGCAATTACCACCGGAAGGAATATATCCATTTGACCCGAATTTGACTTCACATTCTATATTTTCATTTTTCGGGCTTTCTTCCATTATTACTTTAACAGCAGGATCAATGTTTATAATGTGGCTTGGGGAAAGAATTACCGATAATGGAATAGGAAATGGAATTTCATTAATAATTATGATTGGAATTATTGCCAGATTGCCTTTTGCCTTAATGGGTGAGTTTATTTCACGAATGGAAGAAAAAGGCGGAGGTTTGGTTTTCTTTGTACTTGAGATCGGCATACTCATTTTTGTTATATTACTCACAATATTATTAGTACAGGGAACAAGAAGAATCCCTGTTCAATATGCTAAAAGAATTATTGGTAATAAACAATATGGAGGTGTACGACAATATATACCATTAAAGGTAAATGCTGCCGGAGTAATGCCAATTATCTTTGCACAGGCAATTATGTTTCTTCCGATAACTCTTGCAGGATTCGCTTCTTCAGAAGCTTTATCAGGTTTTGCCGCTGCATTTTCTAATATTAACGGATTCTGGTATAATTTTACATTCTTCATAACGATTATATTATTTACTTATTTTTATACTGCAATCACTGTTAATCCTAATCAGATGGCAGACGATATGAAGAAAAACGGGGGATTTATTCCGGGTGTAAAACCAGGCAGAAAAACTGCCGAATTCATTGATACTGTAATGTCACGAATTACGCTCCCAGGTTCAATCTTCCTTGGCTTTGTTGCTATTATGCCTGCAATTGTCAGTTTATTTGGTATAAGTACTTCATTTGCACAATTCTATGGAGGAACATCCTTGTTAATACTTGTAGGTGTTGTTTTAGATACATTACAACAAATTGAAAGTCACTTATTAATGCGTCACTATGACGGATTAACAAAATCAGGCAGAATTAAAGGCCGTTCTTCTATGAGTATGACAGGTTAATTTTTTTATATAAAATTTGCAAATTTTTTAATGATATATATAAAGACTAAAGAAGAAGTAGAATTATTAAGAGAAAGTTCTTTACTTGTTGGTAAAACATTAGCCGAAGTAGCTAAATACATTCAACCGGGAGTTAAAACCATAACACTGGATAAAATTGCCGAAGAATATATACGGGATAATGGAGCTATTCCTGGTTTCAAGGGATATAAAGGTTTCCCAAATACTTTATGTATCTCTGTTAATGAAAATGTTGTACACGGAATACCTGGAAAAAAGGTTATAAAAGATGGTGATATTGTTTCTATTGATTGTGGCACTTTAAAAAACGGGTTTTATGGAGATTCTGCTTATACGTTCGCAGTCGGTAATGTAAAAAAAGAAGTGCTTTTATTGTTGAAAAGAACTAAAGAATCTCTATACAAAGGTGTTGAAATGGCTGTTGCCGGTAATAGAATTGGAGATATTGGTTTTGCTGTTCAGCAATACGTTGAGGGTTTCGGATATTCTGTTGTAAGAGATCTTGTAGGGCATGGTTTGGGAAGGAATTTACATGAAAAACCGGAAGTGCCTAATTACGGTAAAAGAGGAAACGGAATAAAATTAAAAGAAGGATATGTAATAGCAATTGAACCTATGATTAACATAGGCAATAAAGAAGTTATACAGGAAAAAGATGGATGGACAATTAGAACAGCAGACAGAAAGCCTTCGGCTCATTTTGAGCATGATATAGTCGTTAGAAAAGGAAAAGCTGAAATATTATCCAGTTTTAATGAAATTGAAGAAGTCTTAAATAACGTTGAAATATTAACATATTAAAAATGGCAAAACAATTATCTATTGAACAAGATGGAACTGTAAGAGAATCATTAGGTAATGCAATGTTTCGTGTAGAATTGGAAAACGGACATGTTATTATAGCTCATATTTCAGGAAAAATGAGAATGCATTATATAAAAATTTTGCCAGGAGATAAAGTAAAAATTGAAATGTCTCCTTATGATTTATCAAAAGGAAGAATAACTTTTAGATACAAATAAAATTCGTTATAATATTATATACTCAATATAAAACACTAAAGCGAAATGAAAATAAGAGCATCAATTAAAAAAAGATCCCCTGAATGTAAAATCGTACGCAGAAAAGGGAGATTGTATATTATCAATAAAAAAAATCCTAAGCTAAAACAAAGACAAGGATAAATTTAATTATTAGTTTTAAAAAATAATATATATGGCACGAATAGCAGGTATTGATATACCAAAAAACAAAAGAGGTGAAATAGGATTAACCTATATATATGGAATAGGTAGAAGCAATGCTCAGAAAATTCTTACTGATGCAAAAATTGATTGGGGTAAAAAAGTACAGGACTGGACTGATGATGAACAAAATAAAGTCCGTTCAATAATTAATGACAAATACAAGATTGAGGGTTCTCTGAGGTCTGAAATTCAAATGAATATTAAACGTCTGATGGATATTGGAAGTTATAGAGGTATCAGACATAGAATTGGCTTGCCTCTGAGAGGTCAAAACACTAAAAATAATGCAAGGACAAGAAAAGGCAGGAAAAAAACCGTTGCTAACAAAAAGAAAGCAACAAAAGTTTAATTTATTAATTATTAGCATACAATTAATATTATAATTAGAAAGTAGTAACAAAAAAAATATGGCAAAGACTACAAGATCATCCAAAAAAAGAGTTGTTAAAATAGAGCCTACCGGAAAAGCTTATATTAGGGCATCGTTTAATAACATAATTATTTCTTTAACAAATAATGCAGGGCAAGTAATAGCCTGGTCATCATCGGGTAAAATGGGATTTAGAGGTTCTAAAAAAAACACACCTTATGCAGCTCAAATGGCTGCTGCCGATTGCTCAAAAACAGCTTACGATCTGGGTTTGAGAAAGGTTAAAGTATATGTGAAAGGTCCGGGTGCAGGAAGAGAATCAGCTATTAGAACTATTCACACTTCCGGTATTGAAGTAGCAGAAATACAAGATGTTACACCACTACCTCACAATGGATGCAGACCACCAAAACGAAGACGTGTTTAATAAATTAATAATTAAAATAAATTTTAATTTAATTTTAAATAAAAAAAACATAGCTAATCAATAATTAAAATAAAATGGCAAGATATATAGGCCCAAAAACAAAAATTGCAAGAAAGTTCAGAGATCCGATTTATGGACCTGATAAATATTATGAAAAGAAAAGTCATCCTCCTGGTCAACACGGAACCTCAAAAAGAAGAAAAAAACAATCAGAGTATGGTGTCCAGTTGCAGGAAAAACAAAAAGCAAAATATACTTACGGAATTTTAGAACGACAATTTAAAAATACTTTTTATAAAGCATCCCGTAAAAAAGGAATTACAGGTGAAATTTTATTGCAATTAATTGAAGCCCGTTTGGATAATGTTGTTTACAGGTTAGGAATAAGTCCCACAAGAAGTGGAGCAAGGCAATTAGTTTCACATAAACACATTACTGTTAATGGTAAAGCTGTAAGTATTTCTTCTTATTCTGTAAAATCAGGAGATATTATTGGTATTAGAGAAAAATCTAAATCTTTAGAAGCTATTACTAATTCTCTCGCTTCACGATCTAATCAATTTTCATGGTTGGAATGGGATGAAAACTTATTATGCGGTAAATTTCTTAACTATCCGGAAAGAGATGAAATCCCTGAAAATATTAAAGAACAACTTATTGTTGAGTTGTACTCAAAATAGTAAATAATTTTAATTAATCAATTATTAGTCAATTATTTAATATTCCATTTATGGCAATTTTAGCATTTCAAAAACCCGATAAAGTAATAATGATTGAATCGGATGAATTTAAAGGAATCTTTGAATTTCGTCCTTTAGAACCAGGATTTGGTATAACAATAGGTAATTCATTAAGAAGAATTTTATTGTCTTCTCTGGAAGGCTATGCAATAACTTCTATAAAAATTGAAGGAGTAGAACAGGAATTTTCTACAATCAAAGGAATAATTGAAGATGTTACCGAAATTATTTTGAATTTAAAAAAAATCCGTTTCAAAAAACTGATTGATAGTGAGAATAGTGAAGATGTTCATATTGTCATTAATGACCAGGAAGCTTTTAAAGCAGGCGATATTAACAAATTTTTATCTGTTTTCCAGGTTCTAAACCCTGATGTTGTTATTTGTAATATGGAACCTTCCATAACACTATCCATAGAACTCACAATTAATAAAGGAAGAGGTTATGTGCCTGCAGAAGAAAATAAACTTACAAATGCTCCTTTAGGGTCAATTTTTATAGATTCAATCTTCACTCCAATTATTAATGTGAAGTATCATATAGAAAATTACAGAGTTGAACAAAAAACCGACTATGAAAAATTAGTCTTTAAAATTGATACAGACGGGTCAATTCATCCAAAAGAAGCATTAAAAGAAGCAGCTAAAATTCTAATCCATCATTTTATGCTTTTTTCAGATGAAAAAATAACTTTAGAAACCGAAGAAAAAACCATTACTGAAGAGTTTGATGAAAGCTCATTACATACTCGCCAGTTACTTAAAACAAAATTAGTTGACCTTGATCTGTCAGTAAGGGCTTTAAACTGTTTAAAAGCTGCTGATGTTGACACTTTAGGCGACTTAGTTACATTTAACAAAAACGACCTGCTCAAATTCAGAAACTTCGGAAAAAAATCCTTAACTGAATTAGAAGAATTAGTTAAGATAAAAAATTTAGAATTCGGAATGAATATTGCAAAATATAAATTAGATAAGGAATAATAAAAATGAGACACAGGAAAAAATTTAATCATTTATCAAGAACAAGCTCTCACAGAAAAGCAATGTTAGCCAATATGGCATCATCATTGATGATACATAAAAAAATCAACACAACTCTTGCTAAAGCAAAAGCTCTAAGAATTTATGTAGAACCATTAATTACAAGATCAAAAGATGATACAACACATTCAAGAAGAATGGTATTCCGGTATTTACAAAGTAAAGAAGCCGTTACTGAACTGTTTAGGGAAATTTCAATAAAAATTGCCGACAGACCCGGAGGTTATACAAGAATCCTAAAAACAGGCAACCGTTTAGGTGATAATGCTGAAATGTGCCTCATCGAACTTGTTGACTATAATGAAAATCTTATGCCTGAAAAAGATATCAAGAAAACAAAAACTACGAGAAGAAGAAGAAGTTCGGGCAAGAAAAAAACAGAAGCTGACCAAGATCAGAAAAAACTATCGGAAACAACTGTAGAAGATACTAAAGCAACTACTCAGAAAGAAAAGCCTGATGAAAAAGTAAAAAAAGAAGAAATAAAATCAAAATCTGAAATTGAAAAGAAAGATAAACTCGAAGAAGTAAAAAAAGAAGAAGTTAAACTAAAAGATGATATTAAGGCAACAGAATCAAAGACTGAAGATAAGGTTGAAGTTAAAGAAGATATTAAGGCAGAAGTAAAAAAGGAAAAAACAAAAGAAGATACAACTGATGAAAAAGAAAAACCTGAATTAGCCAAGAAAGACGAAGTTAAGCCTAAAACAGAAAAAAAAGAACCAGCTAAACCTGAAAACAAAGAAGAGCCAAAAGCAGAAGCTAAAGTTGAACAACCTGAAAATATTGAACCTAAATCTGATGAACAAAAATGAGTACAATACTAAACCTTCAGGCACGTCAGATCTTAGATTCAAGAGGAAATCCCACTGTTGAAGTAGATGTATATACAGATACAGGTATAATAGGAAGAGCTTCTATTCCATCCGGAGCATCAACAGGAATTCACGAAGCTGTTGAATTAAGAGATAATGATAAAGGTACTTACCTTGGAAAAGGTGTTTTAAAGGCTGTCCATAATATAAATAACGTCCTTAATGAAGAATTAAGAGGTTATTTTATTACCGACCAGAATGAAATTGATAACAGAATGATTGAAATTGACGGAACTCCTAATAAAGCTAATTTAGGAGCAAATGCAATACTAGGAGTTTCATTAGCAGTAGCACACGCAGCAGCATTAGAAACAAATCAATCTTTATTCAGATATATCGGTGGTATTAATGCCCACACCCTGCCAATCCCTATGATGAACATACTAAATGGCGGGTCTCATGCTGATAACAGTATTGATTTCCAGGAATTTATGATAATGCCTATTGGAGCTACTTCATTCTCAGAAGCAATCAGAATGGGGTCGGAAATTTTCCACAATCTAAAATCTGTTCTGAAAAAAAATAACTATTCAACCAATGTAGGTGATGAAGGTGGCTTTGCACCTAATCTTAAATCAAACGAAGAAGCAATTAAAGTCATATTACAAGCAATTGAAAAAGCAGGCTATAAACCCGGCGAAAATATTTTCCTGGCTTTAGACCCCGCAGCTTCCGAATACTATCTTCCCAAAGAAAATGTGTATCATTTAAAATGGTCAACCGGTGATAAATTAACACCCACCGAAATGACCGACTTCTGGAAAAACTGGGTGGATAAATATCCAATTATATCTATTGAAGATGGAATGGCTGAAGATGATTGGGATGGATGGGTATTGCATACAAAATCATTAGGTGATAAAATACAATTGGTCGGTGATGATATTTTTGTAACTAATACAAAGCGTTTACAAAAAGGTATAGATATGAAAGTTGCCAATTCAATTCTAATAAAGCTTAACCAGATTGGAACACTCACAGAAACGATAAATGCTGTAAACCTTGCCTACAGAAATGCTTATACTGCTGTAATAAGTCATCGTTCGGGAGAAACCGAAGATACTACAATTGCCGATCTTTCAGTTGCATTAAATACAGGTTTAATAAAAACAGGTTCAGCAAGCCGTTCCGACAGAATTGCCAAATACAACCAATTATTACGCATTGAAGAAGAATTAGGAAACCAGGCAAAATATTTAGGGAAAGAATTTAAATATTTAAAATAAAATGTTCCTTGGGATATCCAAAATTATTAATTCTTTAACCCGAATAATTCATAAACTTTAACGATGTAATGATGCAGGTTAAAAGTCTTGTTTCAATTATAATAATTTTAATTGTCTCTCCTTTCTTCAAAATCAAATGATAAATTATAATCTTAATTTTAATTTATTTACTTTGAAAGATAATTACTTTGATCATCAAAGTAATTTGCATGGTATAAACCATACTTACCGAGTAATGTGCAATTGTCTATATTTAGGAAGCATCCTGAATTTTCACAGGGAAACAAAACTGGCTTTTCTATCTGCATTTATTCATGATATGTCCCGCAAGCATGATGGTTATTGTACCGAACACGGTCTTTGGGCATCAAAAGAAAAATTACCTTTATTCAAAAAATTATTTTATTCAATTGATGTTTCCGATAATGATATTGAGGAAATTAGAATAGCTGTAAAAAATCACTCAGAATTTTTTGAACTCTCAAAAGCTGACCCTTTTTACAATACAACCGCAATTTTGAAAGATGCTGATGCTTTGGACAGAATCAGAATTAGTGCAAATAACCTAAAAATTGAATTTTTTAGATTTAATCAAAGTAAAAAAATTGTCGGTTTCGCAAAAAAGTTATATTTTCGTACAATAAATTTAAAAATAGAAAATTTTAACGAAATATATAAAATTGCAGAAGAAATAAGTAAAAATGTAATGAGATGATAAAGCATAACGCCATAAAAGGCAAGTCGGAAGTTAGAAGTTCGAAATTTACTCATTATAACACTTTGCTGTGCTAAAAGATGATTAGCTTTACATTGTGCAACATAAATTATTTGAAATTAAGGATATTTGTTGAAATTGATAGAAATTTATTGAGAATTCTATCCAAATATCTACAAATTTCTATGAATTTCTATAAATATCTAATATTCTATTTTACAATATGTTGCAGAACAGTAAAATATCAGCATAGTAAAACGTTATAATCAGGAAGTTTGAAGTAAAAATTTCTTCTGACTTCTGACTTTGAAAAAAATTTTATATGAAAAAATATTTACTATTTAAAACTAAAAGAATAAAAAGGATTTTTATATTATTTTTCTTTTTAGCATTATTATTTTTTCAATCCTGCTTACAAGATCAACTTGATTTTGACAAAATAACCAGCCCTGACTGGAACTCGGAATGGGCTTTACCATTAGTAAATTCAAGCTTAACATTAAAGGATATTTTAAATGATACAACAGGTGTAATACAGGAAGATAGTGATGGTTTGATCACTCTTGTTTATCAAAGCAATGAGCTTTTATCACTAAATGCAAATGAAGTTACAGGAATTCCCGACCAGGGTATAAACATTGAAGAATTATTTGATCTGCCCAGCGTACCTCCAAATATAAATGGCTTTATACCCATAAACATTACATTACCTTTTACAACCGATACTGTAGGACAAAGATTGGACAGCGTTTACCTTAAATCCGGGAAACTAAAACTTCAAATCTCTACAGATTTAAATAGAGACAATGCAAGCATCAAGATAAAATTTCCTTCATTTATAAGGTCATTTGACAGGGATACTCTTACATTGTTATTTAATGCAAATCACCAGCAGGGTGTACATGAAATTATTCGAGACACAATAATTGAACTTAGTGATTATATACTGATATTTGATAATTCTTTTTATACACAAAACGAAATTCAAATAAATACAATTATAACTTTTACAGGTGATAATAATCCTGATAATTCTCCATATTATTTCAGAATGGACAATAGTATTGAGAACCTTGAATTTTCGGTATTTTTTGGATATATTGGACAATATTCTTACCAATTGCAGGATTCTATCGTTTTGGATATATTTAGTATAAACGACGGAGGTAATTTTATTTTTTCAGAAGGCAGTATTGATTTTAACATTAATGTTAATAATTCTTATGGGATGCCAATTCTTTTGGATATTATTGAATTCAAGGCTCATCATGGCGGAAGCTCTCCCGCTAATCAGGATGTATATATCTATGGTTACGGTGTTCCTGCCTTAATTGATGTTGAATATCCCGATTACTCACAAATCGGTCAAACAATATATACTGATGTCAATACAGAAAATTCAAATATTCTTGAAGCTCTGAACATTTCGCCAGACTGGTTGTATATTATTATTGACGGTATTTCAAACCCTGATAATGATACAACTATAAATAACTTTATAATTGATACGAGTCATTTTAATATTGATATTCGCCTTGAAATGGAATTGTTCGGTACTATTAATGGTTTCAGGCTTGCCGATACAATTAGTTTTGAGTTTAAAAATATTGATGAATTAGAATCAGTATTATTTAAGTTTAATATTACTAATGGATTTCCTATTAATGCAAATATGCAATTATATTTTGTTGACTCTGTATATTCTTATTTGGATTCTCTATTGCCTGCCGAAGAACAGGTGATAATGGGAGCTTCGGTTGGTGCAGCACCGGACTATAGAGTAACCAACCCTGTCAGTAAAATAACAAACATAAAACTTGAAGAAGAAAATTTACTAAATATTGAAAATACAGAAAAAATTATAATCAAAGCTACTTTATCATCTACAAATAATCAGGATGTGAAAATATATTCTGATTATTCGCTTGATATAAAGTTAGGTGCCTTAGCAAAAATTAAATTATAGGAATAACTTATTACAACTATAAAGGTAAAAGCACTGAAAATTTTATAAGTATGTGTAAAAATATACTAACATTTGTCAAATTAAATAACACAAAAAAAATATTTGCAATTTTTGCTTTAATATTTATTCAAGTGTTTTTTGCAGGCAAATGCTTATATTCACAGCTAAGCCGTTCCGTTTACTTTCAAACGAACATACCACAGCAAATATTCTGAATCCTTCTTTTACTCCTCCATATAATTTTTATATTAGTATTCCAATATTTTCATCTGTTTATATGGGTTTTGAAAATGCTTTTACTTTTAATGAACTAACATCAAAACGGGCTGACGATTCTTTGTATATTGACAGGAATAAACTCATTAGTAAGTTAAAACCTAATAATTATTTTTCCTTTGAAATGTTTAATGAACTTATTGGCGGAGGTTTTAAAATTAAGAAAAACTATTTTCATTTAAGCATTTCAAAAATTTACACTAATAAATTTATATTCACAGACAATTTTATTAGTTTCTTGCTTTATGGAAACGGGAATGAACAATTTTTAGGAAAAAATATACAATTTAATGATACCAAGCTTAATATGACTTTATACCATGAGTTTGCTTTAGGAATGTCACACGAATTTAATGAAAAATTCCATTTAGGTTTAAAAGTAAAATATCTTAACGGTTTTTTTAATGTATGGACCAAAAAATCTTATTTTAACATCTATACGGATACAACAACTAATTATGCACTAACAACAAAATCTGACATACTTTTATACACATCTTCCACCATTAGTGATTTTGATAATATGATTGATCAGATTGATGATTATGGATGGTTAACAATGACAGATAATCACGGATATGCATTCGACATTGGAATGAATTATATTCTTAATGAAAATTTTTCTGTTTCTGCAAGCTTAATTAATATAGGGGCTATTAAATGGAAAGAAAATATAAAAAATTATAAAAGTGAAAAAGCAAATGTTGAATTTACTTTTGAAGGTTTTGATATAAATGATATTTTTATTAATAATGAATTCAATGACTCTTTAAATGTGCTTGATACACTTGCCGAATGT
Organism: Bacteroidales bacterium; assembly: GCA_021107685.1. Lineage (GTDB taxonomy): Bacteria > Bacteroidota > Bacteroidia > Bacteroidales > SMBSF39 > SMBSF39. The sequence goes on from JAIOSH010000421.1 coordinate 28,550, forward strand.
CTCGGTTTGATAGAAACTAATGAATATTACACATCACATCTTAATCCAAAACTATATTTGTGTGGTGCTTTTAATATTAACTCTAAAAATGCTTTAGGATTATTAATAAGGAACGATTTTGTTGAAAAAACAATACAACCTTCAATTACTGTTTCATATAACAAGCAATTTGGAAGTTTTATCAATGCTTTTGCCAATTATTCTATATTAAATAAAAGTTATTGCAATTTTGGATTTGGTATAGTATTAAAACTCGGTCCTGTTCAAATATATGCTATTAATGATAATTTTTATGCATTATTTTATCCTAATAAATCAAGAAATTACAATTTGCATTTTGGTTTGAATCTTGTTTTTGGGAAACCCGGTCAAACTTCTATTGATAATGAAGAACGTAGCATAGAGTACTAATTCCCAGGAAAATAAAATTAAATAAACACCTTCTCCACATAAGGTGAAGTCGATAACCGGAGCAAGGCTGAATAGTTAATATCAAATGCTATTTCACTTCCTACTTCAAGATGGTTTTTGGAATGTAAAATTAA
>JAIOSH010000020.1 GCA_021107685.1 Bacteroidales bacterium
CCCCAGGCTCTGTCGGATAATGAAGTACCCATTGCAACCATAAAAGTTACATACGTAGTTGATAAAGGCAATTTTAATGAAGTTGCAAATGATATTAAAATACTTGCAACAACTAAGTTAACTGATGCACGTACCATATCAAAAGCAGGAGCGTTTGCTCCTAATGCTTTTTGTTTTTGCTTATAAACGGTTTGGTCAAATTGTTTATCAATTTTATTTGTAATGCTTTTGGGTATTAAAAAATTTAAGCGTGTTGCAAATGACCTTGTATTTCTTACAATAGAGCGAGCAAAGTAAGAAGAACCAAAGCGTTCTTGTCCTACATCCTGTCTGCTTAACCCAATTTCTGTTTCTGTAACTGTTCGGGCTTTTCGCGACAACCATAATGTAACAGCCATAATTAAACCGGCTATGATAAGAAAAAGAGTCGGTGTTTTGACTTTACCTGCTAATTTTAGCATTGGAAACATATTAGGGTCAGCAGCAGGATTTGCAATAAATTCTTTAAATGATTCATAACCGGCTAAAGGAACACCGATGAAGTTAACAAGGTCATTACCTGCAAATGCCATAGCAAGAGCAAAAGTACCAACCAAAACAATTAATTTTAAAATGTTAATTTTAGAAACCCATGTTAATAGCAGAAGAATAATTGTCCATGCAAAAAAACTTACTCCGATTATTGTAAGGGTATTTTCCCTGATTAATTGCTTAGCATCATCCGACATAAAGGAAGCTCCTTTTGCTCCTTTGATAAGAATAAAATAAGTTATTGCAGTTATTGCAATTCCACCCCATATAGCCCCGAAATATTTTAAATTTTTTTTATAATCAAATGAAAATAGAATTCTAACTAAATATTGAATAATAGCACCAATAGAAAAGGCTAAAACTACCGAAAGTAAAATCCCTGTAATAATAGCCAATGCTTTAGCCGTATTAATATATTCACTAAGCTCCAAAGCATCGGGAGAGTTAGTTATTTTAATAATTGAAACTGCTACTGCTGCGCCCAAGAGTTCAAAAACAATAGAAACTGTTGTTGAGGTGGGCATTCCAAAAGTATTAAAAGTATCTAAAAGAATAACATCCGTGATCATTACAGCTAAGAATATGATCATAATTTCAGAAAAGTAGAAATGTTCAGGATGAAAAATTCCTTTTCGTGCAATTTCCATCATACCGCCCGAAAAAGTAGCTCCAACCAATATCCCTAATGCCGCAATTATCATTATAACATTAAATGGTGCTACTTTTGAGCCTATGGCGGAATTAAGAAAATTAACAGCATCATTGCTTACCCCAACTATAAGATCGGATATTGCAAGTGCAAATAGAACTATTATTAAAATTAAATAAATATTATTCATATATGATTTAAATGCCTATAATTAGTGTTTGTTGTCAACTTATTAATCCTCAATGCGTTAATTCTAAAATTTAAAATATTTCCCCAAGGTGGACTTTGATAGACTGACTCTAATCAGACTGCAATAATAATTAAATTTTATTTTTATCAAACAATAATTTATAAAATTATATTAACTGAATATAATTAAAAATATTAAATAAAGCTATATATTTGCAGTCTTAAATTTTTAATAAAAAATCAAATAAAACAATTTTAAATCAAAAACTAAAACAAACACAAAGAAAGGAAAAAAATGAAAGCAAAAAAAATCATGTTAATACTTTTTGTATTAATTTACTCTCAATTTCTAACAGCCCAGACCACATTGCTGGACGAGGGCTTTGAAGGAAGTTTTCCGCCGACAGGCTGGGTAATTTTAAATCTCGGATCACAAACAAGCGGTGAAACATGGATGCAATCAGCCACCCATCATCACACAGGTAGTTACAGTGCATTTTCTCAGGACGGACAAGCGGGAGATAATATGGAAGAATGGCTGATAACTAATTCTATTTCTGTTCCTGCTAATAGCTATATTGAACTTACTTTCTGGCATAAATTCCAGTGGGCAAGCTATAGCGACGGACCCGAATATGTACTTATTTCTACTTCAACTCCCACACCGGCAGCTTTTACCGATACAGTATTTTGTGAACCCGGTATAGGGCCTACAGGCTGGACAGAAATTATTTTAAACAATTTACCGGATTATGCAGGACAAACCATTTATATTGCTTTTGTTCACACTTCTGCAAACGGTTATGCCGATGCCTGGATATTGGACGATATTTTAATAGAAAGCTTTGAAACCGGTGGAACCGATATTGGAATGCTTTCAATTGAGGTGCCTGAAGATTACGTATTTATCAATACTGATGTGTTTCCTTCAGGAGTTATTAAAAATCAGGGAACTGAAGAAATCACGGATTATTTTTCAATAAATTGCGAAATTGTTAATGAGTCATTAGTAACTGTATATACCAGTTCATATATGTACATACAAGCAATTTCTTCAGGTCAGGTAGATACTATTACATTTTATGATGCATGGACTCCGACACAAGGAGGAGATTATACTGTAATAATGTCAACAAGTCTTACAGGTGATATTAATCCTGCAAATGATACTATAACCGGAGAAACAGAAGTTGTACAACATTACGGAACAGGCGGACCCGATGCTTTTGGTTATAGGTGGATAGATAGTGAAGAGCCTGGTGGACCTGTATTCAACTGGATTGAGATTAGTGGAACAGGAACTTCAGCCATAACTTATGGTGGAGTTCCATTCTATGGAGATGATAATTTTTCCGATACAATTAGCTTTGGTTTTAATTTCCCTTTTTACGGCATTGACCGTACTTTTTGCTATATTGATGTAAATGGAGAAATGCTCCTTGCTCATAATACATGGTATAACGCTTATCCATTAATAGGCTGGAATTATGATGGAAACATGTTCAATTATGTGTATCCTATACCCGGATATACTCAAATGCCGGCACTTATTTCACCGTATTGGGATGACCTGATAGCTGACGAGGGAGTTGGCGATGTGTATTTCCAGACATTCGGAACGGAACCGAATAGATACTTTGTTGTAGAATGGCATAATTTAAGATTCCGTTACGGTACGGTTGAAGATACTACCCTTCGCTTCGAGGTTATTCTTCATGAGAGCGGTGAAATTATATTTCAATATAAAACAACAGCTATAGGACAAACAGGAAGCGTTTGCCCTCATGATAACGGACGAAGTTCTACTGTTGCAATCCAAAATGACGATGCAGATATTGGTCTTTGCTATCTGAGAGAAATAGTTGAAACCGGTAGTTATATCGGGGTAGAACCTCTTGGAAACTTACTACAGGATAAACTTGCTATCCGGTTTTATATGGGTGAAGATAATCAACCACCAGCTTTCCTTTATGAAGGAAAAGGCAGCACTTTTGACAATACTCCGGAAATACCCGTAAAAATTGTTGACATGTCGGGCTTACTATCGGATTCGCTTTATTACAATACAGGAAGTGGCTGGGAAGCAGTTACTCATTATAACTTTATAGAACCAAATATGTATTATTACCAGCTTCCGCAAATTCCTAACAGCACTATAGTACATTACTATTTTGCTGCAACTGATAATTCAGACTCACTTAACAGGGGCACTTATCCTGTCAATGCTCCTGATAGCTGTTTCTCATTTAAAATATTACCTACCGAAGGAGTTGATGTATTGTTTGCACATCCGGGCGGACAGGATAATCAAAATCTGGAATTTCCTAAATTTATTATGGCTTTGGACGCAGCAGGTGTAATCTATGATATTTATGATTGGTCTGAATATGAAGAATATACCTTCCCCCAGGAATATAAAGCAATATTTACTTATGCTAATTCTGCCGGTGGCAGTTCAAAACATGACACACTTTCAATTGCTTTGATGGATTTTATGGATAGCGGCACAAATGAAAATCCGAAAAATGTTTTCATGGCTTCTGATAATTTTGCTTTTGCTCAACATGGGTATTCCAATGCCAAACCAATGGTAAAATTCTATACAGCTTATATGAGAGGTGGATATCATCCTCAGGGAAATCCTCTCGAACCGCCTTGGGGAGGAACTAACGGATTAGGAGGACCAAGCTGCTGGGATTATTCTAATGGCACAGTAAAAGCTGCAACAGGCTCTCCTATCGGTGTAATAGGTGTTGAATTACCTGTTTATGCAAATAGTCCTGATGTCCTTTACAACCGGGATTGCCCAAGCTGGTATGCAAGTCAGGTTACAAATCCTGGTATTAGTTCTTATGATTCCTTTATATTCGAGGATGGCCCTATGGCCAATGGTCAGGCTTATGCTTATAACTATGCTTGTGCCGTATGGTTGGATAATCTTATTTATAAATCATTTTATACAAGTTTTGATATTTCTCAATTTACTAATGATGATGATATAAAAATGATTATTGCTGATGCTCTTGAGTGGTTTGGTATTGATGTTTCCTTCAAAATTGACCTTAAGGCATTTTTAAACGGACCTTTTAATGGCACAGATATGAATACATACCTCAATTCATCTACTTACTTGCCTTTATCTCAACCGTATAATATTTCACCATGGAATTATTTAGGAACAGAAAGTGTTATTGCTATGCCAAATGCTAATGTAGTTGACTGGGTTTTAGTTGAATTACGAGATACAACAGATGCTGCAAGTGCTACAGGATCTACAATAGCTGCTCAACAAGCAGCATTCGTATTAAATGACGGAACAATTACAGGAATGGACGGCAGCAGCGAATTAATTTTTAATATTACTATTGATGAAAATCTATTTGCTGTTATCTGGCACAGGAATCACCTTGGTGTTTTGTCTGCAAATCCATTGGTAGAAACCGGCGGAGTTTATACTTATGATTTTTCAACAGGTGAAGGTCAGGCTTATGGAGGAGCAAACGGGCACAAGGAAATTGCAACAGGTGTATGGGGAATGTTTGGCGGTGACGGAAATGCTGATAAACAAATAAGTAACAGCGATAAAGTTGATATTTGGGAAACACAGGCAGGAGGTTCAGGTTACTTATCAGGAGATTTCTCTTTAGATGGACAATGTAATAATACTGATAAAGTTGAAATTTGGGCTCCTAACACAGGAAGAAGTTCGCAAGTACCGGAATAAATTTAATTAGAGTACGTTCCATAAGTCGTATAGCGACGAACTATTTGTAACCCCTGACCTCCGTCAGGGGTGATAATGAGGGAGTTACAAAAGTCCTGTAGGGACGACCTATAAAAAATTGGATATTATGGACAGACACTAATTAAGAATTAATTAAATAAAGGAAAAAAAATAATGAAAAAACAAAAAACAAATACTTATTTAGCATTAGGAAGAATTATCATTATAATGATAATTATATTCACAACTACTTTATCTTATGCTCAATGGAGTGTTGATGAAGGATTTGAAAACGGGATAATTCCCAATGACTGGACCATTTATGATGTCAACGGAGATGGACACCAGTGGTATGCTTTAAATTACCCTAGTCATGCGCATAGCGGAGATTGGATGGCAGCAGTGGATTGTTATGGTAGTAATGGAAATGACTGGCTGATAACCCCACAAGTAACAATTCAATCCGGTGATTCATTCATCTTTTGGGCAAGAGCATGGTATGGCACCGAAGATATGAATGTTAAACTTTCTACAACAGGTAATGCTATTAGTAATTTTACCGTAACTTTAGAAAGTGTTACAGGTTTAGGAGCGAATTATGTTGAGTTTACTTATGATTTAAGTTCTTACGCAGGTCAAAGTATTTATCTGGCAATTCAATGGGTCCAGGAGACTTATGGTTTTGTTGTTGACGATGTAAAAGTGGGACAACCTGAAGCCAATGATGTTGGTATGCTTTCAATTGAAGTTCCGGAAACTCATCATTTTATAAACACTGAAATATATCCTTCGGGAACTATTAAGAATTATGGAACTACTGAAATTACCGATAATTTTGAAATAAATTGTGAGATAGTAAACGAATCATCTGTAATTGTTTACAATAGCACTATAATTCATACAGGAACATTAAGTTCTCAGGGAACTGAAGTGGTAACCTTTGACGATTCATGGACACCAACAGAACTTGGAAATTATTATGTAACAATGGTAACAAACCTTAGCGGAGATGCAAATCCAAATAATGATACTATAACAGATGAAACAGAAATAGTAATGCATTATGGAATAGGCGGACCCGATAATTTTGGTTATCAATGGATAGATAGTGAAGAGCCTGGTGGACCTGTTTACAACTGGATAGAAATCAGCGGAACTGGAACATCAGCCATAATGTATGGTGTAAATCAATTTTATGGAGATTATAATTTTTCAGAACCTATTGACTTTGGCTTTAATTTTCCATTTTACGGTATTGACCGTACTTATTGCTATATTGATATAAACGGTGAAATTCTTTTAGCTGACAATACATGGTATAACGCTTATCCAAATACAGGCTGGGGAACAGATGGAAATTTTTTCAATTATTCATTTCCTATTCCCGGTAATACTTATATGCCGGCACTTGTGGCAGTTTATTGGGATGACCTGGAAGCCGTCCAAGGAGTAGGTGATGTATATTTCCAAACATTTGGGGTAGAGCCATACCGTTACTTTGTTGTAGAATGGCACAATTTAAAATTCCGTTATGGTACGGTTGTGGATACAACTTTAAGCTTTGAGGCAATTTTTCATGAAAGCGGTGAAATGATATTCCAATACAAAACAACAGCCATAGGTCAAACAGGAAGCACATGTCCCCATGATAATGGCAGAAGCTCTACTGTTGGTATTCAAAATGACGATGCTGATATTGGTCTTTGCTATCTGAGAGAAATTGTGGATAATGGTCAATATATTGGAGTGGAACCGTATGGAAACCTGTTACAGGATGAACTTGCCATCCGTTTTTTTGCCGGACCTGATGATCAGCCACCATATTTTGTTTACAAAGAAATCGGAAATACTTTTGATAATACTCCTGAATTATCTGTAGAAATCTCAGATATGTCCGGTATATTATCCGACTCACTTTATTATAATACTGGAAGTGGCTGGCAAGCAATAACACACTATGACGTTGGAACTCCAAATATATATCATTATGAACTTCCTCAAACTCCAAACGGCACAACAGTATATTACTATTTTGCTGCAACTGATAATTCAGACGCGCATAACAGGGGCACATATCCTGTCAATGCTCCTGATAGTTGCTTTTCTTTTAAAATATTACCAACTGAGGGAGTAGAAGTTTTATTTGCAAATCCTGGAAATTCACCCGGTTATCAGGATTATCAAAATATAGAATATCCGAAATATATCATGGCTTTAGATGCAGCAGGTGTAGTTTATGATATTTATAATTGGGCAGAATATGATGATTATAGTTTCCCTGAATCTTACAAAGCTATCTTTGTTTATTCAAATTCTTCTTCCGGTTCTTCTATCCATGATACGCTATCTGTTGCACTGATGAATTATATGGACAGCGGAACAAATGAGAACCCCAAAAATGTTTTTTTAGCTACCGATGGTTGGGCAAACTCTCAACATCCACACCCCCCCTCCAAACGTACAAAAAAATTCTTTACAGCATATATGAGGAGTGGATATTATCCTCAGGGAACTTACGGTTATCCACCTTATGGTGGAACAAATGGTTTGGCTGGTCCTAATGTTTGGCAATATTCATCCGGCAGTGTGATTGGTGTAAGCGGTTCACCTATCGGACAGCAAGGAGTGGAATTACCTGTTTATGCAAACACCCCTGATGTTCTTTATACACGGGATTGTCCAAGTTGGTATGCAGCTCAGGTTACAAACCCTAATATCACTTCTTATTCTACGTTTTTATTTGAAGATGGTCCCGGTCCATTAATACCCGGACAAGCTTATTGTTATCATGGAGTTTGCGCCCTCTGGTTAGATAATCTTATTTATAAATCATTTTATACCAGTTTTGATATTTCTCAATTTACTGATGATAATGATATTAAAATGATTATTGCTGATGCTCTTGAGTGGTTTGGCATTGATGCTTCTGTTAAAATAGACCTTAAGGCATTTTTAGACGGACCTTTTGATGTCACAGATATGAATACTTATCTTAACCCTGCTGATCTGCCTTTATCTCAACCGTATAATATTTCACCGTGGAATTATTTAGGAACAGAAAGTGTTATTGCTATGCCAAATGCTAATGTAGTTGACTGGGTTTTGGTTGAATTACGAGATACAACAGATGCAGCAAGTGCTACAGGAACTACAATTGCTGCTCAACAAGCTGCATTCGTATTAAATGACGGAACAATTACAGGAATAGACGGCAGCAGCGAATTAATTTTCAATATTACTATTGATGAAAATCTATTTGCTGTTATCTGGCACAGGAATCACCTTGGTGTTTTATCGGCAAATCCATTAGTAGAAACCGGCGGAGTTTACACCTACGATTTTACTACAGGTGCTGGTCAGGCTTATGGAGGAGCAAACGGGCACAAGGAAATAGTAACAGGTGTATGGGGTATGTTTGGCGGTGACGGAAATGCTGATAAACAAATAAGTAACAGCGATAAGGTTGATGTTTGGGAAATACAGGCAGGAAGTTCGGGTTACTTACCAGGAGATTTTTCTTTAGATGGACAATGTAATAATACTGACAAAGTTGAAGTTTGGGCTCCTAACACCGGTAAAAGCTCTCAGGTGCCGGAATAAATTTAATTGTTTGTCTATAAAATCTAACTGAGCGGTCACATTGAGCCTGTCGAAATGTGTATTCCTCTGAAACATGTTTCGACAAGCTCAACATGACAAAACCGACAAGCTCAACATGACAAAACCGACAAGCTCAACATTGACCATCAGGAAATAATATTTGACGAAGTTATACAGGGGCTTGTCAAGGTTAGGTGAAGGGGAGAAAGAGCGAAAAGAGTGAAAAAACGAAAAGCAAGATCATGTTGTTAATCTTGCTTTATTAATTTATACATCTAAACATTATTAATTACATGTCTTTAGAATAAACTACTGCAAGGTAGGTTTTATCATCCCCACTAGCACGTTTATAATAAATCTCAAGCGATTCATTATACCTTGCATTAATGTTAATCTGGTATTGACAATAACTATAATCAATGAAATCTCCATCAAGCCATCCTCCAACCATGTAAGAACCAAGCCAGAATGAATCAGGATTTGGATCCCCGTCAATTACAATCTTAACATAGCAAGGACCAATACTGACATATTCATTTGTAGCTGAAGTCATGGTATACAGATATCCTCCACCTGTTTCAGAAAAAGCTAATTCCCATGAATTCGATGAAGTTTCACCAGTCCAATCTTTGACACGTTGTGAAGGTAACAGTGCTGCTAACAAATCAGTGACATGGTAACCATCCACCATATCCGCATTTTCGGCAGTACCATACATGGTACCAGTTACATGGGTATCTCCGGATACATCCAGTTCGTAATCAGGGCTAGTAGTTCCAATCCCCACATTACCATTACCATCAATTGTCATGCGTGTGTTAGTCGAATGATAGGTAGTTCCTATCTTAAACTTATCACCGTCACTGCCATCGACACCTAAAGTAAATTTCGTATTGCCTGATTTCTGAAACCTGATATCTGTATCACCTCCTGCAGAGTTATTGATATCAATTCCTCCACCTCCGGCATATGAATGCTCAATATCCAAAACATTATCAGGAGCGTCAGTACCGATACCTATTGTTCCATGGTTGGTGATCAAAAAAGGAGTAACATCGCCAAAATCATTATCTACTCTAAAGGCATCTATTCCGTCAAATTCATTTATTATATGAGTTTTTGTTGTTGGAAACAGAGTTCCAATTCCCACTTTACCATCGCTGTCAATAATAAAAGGAGTCGGGTCATCAAACAGGTCATCCACCCTTAATGCATCCATAGGTTCCTCCTGCACAATATGTGCTTTAGCAACAGGCATCATTGTCCCAATTCCGACATTTCCCATAATATTTGCATACATATCAATACCTGTAATGAACCAGTCGGAATCATCAGAAAGTGATTTCCATAAGCCTTTTCCTTTATCAGTCAGCTTCTGGCTATCATTATCCTTAATATTCTTTAAATTATCTTTTTTATTTTCGAAATAGCCTTCAAAATCGGTTCCTGTCCATCGAATAGTACCTGCATTCATATTTGTTGTATTACTGATCTTTATTCCTCCGTCAACCTCCAGTTTTTCCGCAGGGTTTATACCAATGCCAATATTATTACTAATTTCATAAATAATTGAACTGGCAAGAGTTGTAGGACCGGTAAATTTTGCTAACCTGTTTGAAGTACCACTTCCGCCTATTCCGCCACCACCTGTTGGTTGTTGCCATGTGCCAATTCCATATTCATCTGTTGTCAACACATAACCTGCCGTTACATTCGTATTCATTTTAAATGCTTCCATTTCCACTCTTCCGAAAACTTCCAGTAAGCTACTTCCGGTTGGGGCTTGTCCTATACCTACTCCATGAAATGCACGAATGATAAACTGCGAATTATCAGTAGATGAAATTGAATCCGACCAATAATGATCTGACCAGACAAAGCACCCATCATGATTTGCTTTAGCATTGTGCCCTGCGGCAAAACTAAAGTGACCTCTTGCAGCATTGCCACCTCCACCCGGAACAGTAGCATATTCACCGCTGGCAATATTTGACCCACCTCCGCTAATTGTTGAATAATAACCGCTTGAAAGATTGTTGTATCCTCCACCGATGAATGAGCGGGAACCGCTTGCTGTATTTGCTACTCCTCCTCCAACGGTTGCTCCCTGCCTGTCATCAACTGTGCCGGCATTGTCACCTGCCTGGTTGTTCCAACCGCCCCCTATTGTACCTAATTGATCTGTAACGCGATTAGGATAAATTAAACCTACTCCTTTATCACAACCCCCACCACTGATAGTGGCTCCATATATACCCGGTAATACATAATTGCTACTATCACCACCGATAAGATTGGGACTAAAGAATTTGGGTTCTAACCGAAGAACCCGGGATTTATTTACCTTCAATTCTAATGCTTTGTCATCATTAGTACCAATGTAGTTTGTGCCTGGTGTAGTGCCGCTGTTACCTGTCAGTCTCCAATCATTTCCGGTTTCATCATTGGCAATTACCCATTCCGAACCGTCCCATTTTATGATCTGCCCAACACCGGCATTATTCTGGTTAAATTTATCCAGCGTAACCGCTCCTCCTGATATTTTATCATTTGTAACACCTTCAGGCATAATAGATATTTCCGTAGTGCCAGGTTCAGTATAAATAGCTTCAATACCACCTTCGGGCGGCGCTACAATAATTCCTCCGCTAAACTGGGCCCAGTCAGCACCATCATAATAATAGAAATTATTATCATCAGTAACAAATACTAACAGTCCTGTAGCAGGTGTGGTAATGGCATCTCTCTGTATGGATGTCATTCGTGGAATCAGTAATCCTTTATTTAAGGATTTTACATCCAGCATTGCTGAATTATGTGCTGTATATGTACCGTCATCAGTTATTGAAATATTCTGAGAGGTAAGAGAGTTTGTTAGAAAAACAAACATCAGCACGAACGAAAAAAATACATAATTTTTCATGATTGATAGTTTTTAAAGATTAATAAATAATTTTACTAAGTAGTTAAAGTTAAATTTGCACAGTGCATTTATTTTATATTTCAAATTAAAATTGTATTTGTATATTACATTCATCTGTTCATTTATTAACTTTTCACTAAATTACGTCAAAATCAGACGTTTGTCAATGCAGACTGTATAAACGGCAGGAAATTATTTATAAGTACAGAGGTTTAATTAGTTTACGGCAGGTTGATTTTTTCCTTTAAAAGTAATAAATTAATTTGCATAATAAATAATAAATTTCTATATTTACAACCTAAATAATAAAAAAATGAAAAACACATTATTTTTAATGTTAATTATTCTGAATTTTTTTGCTAATGCACAGAATAGCGGACAGTTTACTATATCTTTAATCGTAACAGACGAAAATGATTCAACAGGAATATTAATAAAAGAAAATTATATAACTATATTCGAAACAATAATAGACAGTGGTGATGTTTCAGGGATATGGACATTTAATAATAGTCCTTACCTGATAAATGGAAATATCAATATTCCTCTTGGGCAAGAACTTATGATTGAACCTGGGGTTATAATAGTTTTTAACGGGCATTATAAATTTAGTGTTTTTGGAAGATTGATTGCTCAAGCTAATCAAGTCGATTCCATATTTATAATTCCTTTATATGAAGATATCGGGTGGGAAGGAATTTGGTTTCAGAATACATCGACCAACAACCAGGATTCTTCAATGCTGAAATACTGCCATATTGAAGGAGTAAGATATCCTTTATATACTTATCTTGATTATAGCGGTGGTATTGTTTGTAATTATTCGGGTGATATTATTATTCAAAATTGTCTAATTACAAATAATCATGCCACTTGTCATGGAGGAGGCATAACACTATTGAATAATTCAGGTATTATAATAAGAAAAAACACAATAACAAATAACAAAACCGGCTTATGGGATTATTGGTCAGGTGGTGGAATTTATATTTATAATTCTAATGCAATTGTAATTGAAAATTTAATTTCATATAATAAAGCCTGGTTTGGAGGCGGAATTTCTTGTGGTTTTAACTCAAGTGCTATTATTAAAAATAATATTATTTCATTTAATAATGGTAGAGAATACGGGGGAGGGATTTATATATATATGACAGATCTTATCTTAGAACGAAATCTTATTTCCCATAACAGTTTTGGGTATTCAGGAGGAGGAATATCCATTATTGCTGCTTCAATAGTATTTGTTAATAACACTATTACAAACAATTATCACAATGGAGTATGGTTTGGTTCGGGTGGTGGTATTTATTGTTCTTATAACGTTGATTTGCATATATTAAACACAATAATTTGGGATAATTATCCTTATGAAATATGCCTCGGAAATGCTTCCTGCTGGAGTGATAATTTTGTTGGTATTATTTATTCAGATGTAAAGGATGGACAAAATAATATACAGATATTTTCTAATGGTTATGTCGATTGGGGTTGGAACAATATTACTTCTTATCCATTATTCATTGA
>JAIOSH010000092.1 GCA_021107685.1 Bacteroidales bacterium
ATAAATATAGTAATATAAAAAAATTAACAATATGAAAAAAATTTTTGGAATTTTACTGTTATGTGTTTTTATTATTTCGTGTAATGAAGATAAGCAGTCAAAGCTTGAAAAACTTGAAAAGCAGCGTGATGAATTATCAGAAAAAATTAACAAATTAAAAAAAGAGTTAAATAGTAAAAAAATTATTGCTGATAATTTTATATATGTAAAAGCAGAAAAAGTACAAAACAGGATATTTAAGCATTTTATTGAAATACAGGGAAATGTCGAATCTGATAATAATATTTTTGTTCCTGCACAATCCCCTGGTGTTATTCAGCGAATTTATGTTAACAGAGGCGATAAAGTTACAAAGGGTCAGATTTTGGCTGAACAGGATGCAAGCATTATTTTAAACGGAATTGAAGAAGTTAAAACAGGTCTTGAACTTGCTACTATTATTTATGAAAAACAAAAACGATTATGGGAAAAAGAAATTGGTAGCGAAATAAAATATTTGCAAGCAAAAACTCAAAAAGAATCATTAGAAAAAAAATTGCAAACACTTAACGAACAATATAAACTGACAAAAATAATTTCGCCTATTGATGGAACTATTGATGAAATTGCAATAAAGAAGGGTGAAGCTGCTGCTCCGGGTTTTGGAGCTATTAGAGTTGTTCAGTTAACAAAGCTAAAAGTTAAGGCATATTTATCCGAAAATTATATTACAAATATTAAGAAAAACGATAGTGTTAAAATTTTTATACCTTCAATAAATAAATATTTTTCTACTACAATTTTTGCCGTATCACAAGTAATTGATCCTGATAACAGAACTTTTAATATAGAAATATCCGTTCCCGACAATATTAAAGATATAAAACCTAATATGTTGGCAATATTGACTATTAATGATTATACCAATCCCGAAGCTTTGGTTGTTCCTGTTAATGTTGTCCAAAATTCAGGTGGAGAAATTTTTTTGTTTGTTGCTAAAAAAAACAAAAAAAATTGGATTGCAAAGAAAAGGATAGTGAAAACAGGGAAATATTATAATAATAAACTTGAAATTACTGAAAATCTTAATAATGGTGAAAATGTAATAATATTTGGTTATCAGGATTTAGCTGATGGGCAAATAGTTTCAATAGTTAAATGATTCAGAAAATGAAAAACAGAGAATTTAAACTTACGAATTTTGCAGTAGATAACAAGCTTACAATTTATTTCTTTACTGTTATATTAGTCATTTTTGGTTTAATTGCATATAATTCCACACCCAAAGAAAGTTTTCCCGAGGTTGTTTTTCCTTATTTTTCTGTTAGTGCGATATATCCCGGTACTTCTCCGGCTGATATGGAAAATCTTGTAACGCGCCTTATCGAAAAGCAAATAAAAAGTGTTAAAGGCATTAAAAATATTAACAGCAATTCAATTCAGGATTTTTCAATGATATTCATTGAATTTGAAACAAATATTGATAATAAAGAAGCATACCAGGATATAAAAGAAGCTGTGGATAAGGCTAAACGTGATTTGCCAAATGATTTGCCTGCTGACCCGCAAGTAATGAAAATTGATCTTTCGGAAATACCTGTGCTAAATATTAATCTTTCGGGTGATTTAGGTTTGGTGCAGTTAAAGGAATATTCCGAAGAATTGCAGGATGAAATTGAAAGCCTTGAAGAAATAACCAGGGTTGATATTGTAGGTGCTTTGGAAAGAGAATTTCAAATTAATGTTGACCTTTATAAGATGCAGGCTACAGGTATTACTTTTTTTGAAATTGAACAAAAAGTTGCATTTGAGAATATGACCATTTCAGGTGGACATATTGATATGGATGGAATGAAAAGGACTTTACGCATCTTAGGTGAATTTAAAAATGTTGATGATATAAAAGATATTTTATTAAAAGATGGTATTTATCTTAAAGATATTGCTGAAGTAGTTGATGGTTTTGCTGACAGGGAAAGTTATGCACGTTTAAAAGGAGAGGATGTAATTACATTGAATGTGATAAGAAAAACCGGGAAGAATTTAATTATTGCTATTGATAAAATTAAGGTGATACTGGATAAATATAAACATAAATTCCCGAAAAATTTAATTATCACGATAACAGGAGACCAAAGCACAATGACAAGGGATAATTTGAGCAATCTTATTAATACTATGCTTCTTGGTTTTATGGTAGTTGTGTTGGTTCTTATGTTTTTTATGGGTGTTGACAATTCATTATTCGTGGCAGTAGCCATTCCTTTATCAATGTTAATAGCTTTTATAGTAATTAATTTGATTGGTTATACCATGAACATGGTTGTTTTAATGGCATTTATTCTTGTGCTCGGTATTGTAGTTGATAATTCCATTGTTGTTGTTGAAAATATTTACAGGCATTATATGAACACTCCCAACTTACCTATTGCCCCTGCATGTAAGATAGGTGTGGGTGAAGTGGCTGGACCTGTTTTTTCCGGTACTCTTACTACTATAGCACCTTTTTTACCTTTGGCTTTCTGGCCTGGAATAATGGGTAAGTTTATGATTTATATTCCTGTTACTATCATTATTACACTTATTGCTTCTATGTTGGTTGCTTATATGATGAACCCTGTTTTTGCCGTTTCATTTATGAAGTATAGAAACAAACCTGTGAAATTTCAAAAATTAAAAAAAGAAGCCATTAAAATATCAATAATAGCCATACCTCTTGCTTTGTTATCTTATATATTTAAAGTGCAGTTTTTGGGTAATATCATTGTTTTTGTTTTATTAATATTTTTAATTGTTCGATTTATCATAATACCTTTAATAAAGAGGTTTCAAAAACATTTTATTCCCTGGATGATGCGCAAGTATGAAAATCTTTTATCTTTTTTTCTGAAAGGGAAAAATTCCTATTTAGTTTTGATATCAACCATATTGCTCTTATTTTTTACTTTTTTTTTGATATGGACTATGCCTCCGAAAGTTATCTTTATGCCCGAAGGCGACCCTAATGATATTTATGTTTATATAAAAATGCCGGCAGGCACTCATATTGATATTACTAATTCCATAACAAAGATTGTTGAAGGCAGGGTTTTTAATATTGTTGGAAAAGATAACCCTGATGTAGAGTCAATAATTTCAAATGTTGCTGTAAATGCAGGTGAAAGTATTTTTGAGCGAACAACACAGGAAAAGTTAGCTAAAGTAGCAATTTCCTTTGTCGAATATAAAGATAGGGTAGGAGGTTCAACAAGTAAATATCTTGACAAACTTCGTGATACAATGCAGGGTATTGTGGGAGCCGAAATCACAGTTGCTAAAAATAATATGGGACCACCCACAGGAAAACCAATAAATATTGAAATCAGCGGTGAGCATTTCCGCAAATTGATACCAATTAAAAACAGACTGGAAAGTTTTATTGATTCATTGAATATTCCCGGTATTGAAGAACTCAAATCTGATATTGAATTACACAATCCCGAATTAATAATTGATATTGATCGTGTAAAAGCTAATAAATTAGGTATAAGCACTGCTTTTATCGGTTTAACATTACGTACGGCTTTATATGGAAAAGATATATCAAAATTCCGTGAAGGTGAAGATGAATATGACATTCGTTTAAGATTACAAAAAAAATATCGTAACAATTTAAATGCTTTATTAAACCTGAAGCTAATTTTACCAGGTGGTAGAAATGGTGATATGCAAGAAATTCCTATTTCAGCTATTGCTGATATTAAATATTCATCTTCTTATGGAGGAATTTTGAGAAAGGATCATAAACGTGTAATAACATTATCTTCAAATGTGTTATCAGGTTATAATGCTAATGAAATTGTAGGAACACTTAAAGCTTCATTAAAAGATTTTGAATTGGAAGAAGGGTATGAGATGAACTTTACAGGTGAACAGGAAGAACAGGCTGAATCTTCTGATTTTCTGAGCCTGGCATTTATACTTGCTGTTGCCTTAATATTGATAATTCTTGTTACTCAATTCAACTCCATTTCCAAGCCATTGATAATTATTTTACAAATTATTTTCAGTTTGATAGGTGTATTATTAGGTACAATTATTTTTGGTATTGATATATCAGTAGTCATGACAGGTATGGGAATAATTGCAGTAGGTGGGATTGTTGTTAAAAATGCAATTATTCTTATTGATTATACGGATATATTAATTGCAAAAGGCGGTGATAAAAAAATGGCTGTTATTAAAGCGGGAGCCACTCGTTTGACACCCGTTATACTTACAGCAGCATCCACTATCTTAGGATTATTACCATTAGCAATAGGAATGAATATTAATTTTGTAACTTTTTTCAGTGATTTGAATCCTCATATTTATTTTGGCGGTGATAATGCTTTATTCTGGAAACCTTTGGCATGGACAATTATCTTTGGTTTATCTTTTGCTACTTTCCTTACCCTGATTGTTGTTCCATCAATGTATTATATTATTTTTATCCGTAAACATATAGATATAAATAGGTAACTAAGTCAGTAATATATTAATATTGAAAATTGCTTAACATATATTTTATTATGGAATTCGGAAATAGGGTAAATAGGGAAAATAAGGGAGAATAGAGGAAATAAAGGAAATAAGGTACGCTATACCTTTATACATACCTTTATACCATTTTCAAAATCTATCCTAAAAGTTAGAGAATAGGAATTGATTGACTGATTAGTAATAAAAAATAGTATTAATTTTAAATGTAATTATATTTTTTTAATATTTTTGCAATAATTTATAGTATGTTTATAAAGTAATTGATTTTTTGATAATAGCTCTCGACTGAACTGTCGGGGGTTAAAATTAA
>JAIOSH010000520.1 GCA_021107685.1 Bacteroidales bacterium
AATTCTGCGATTATTAATAGTTTCAGAACGCAATCTTCTTCCTATAATCCGTTGAAAACTCTTACCGATTTCCAAAACTTTATCAACCTCACCCACAACATCACTACCCATTTCCTCACTCATCACAACCATATCTTCAGTGCACACCAAGCCAACAGCACTCGGGTCTTTATAATAATAGGCACCTCCAACGGATACAGGCACGCCACTGACAAAGTTTGCCGGCTGACCGCCAATTCCACCCAAACACGATTCATAATTTGTTATTCCTGCCTGTAATGCAGCAAAAACATTAGCAAGTCCCCAACCTCTCGTAACATGAAAATGAGCAATATGTTTTTCAGGATATGGTATTGCATCAAGCAACATAGAAAAATATTCATAAACTCTATCAGGGGAGGCTGAACCGTCGTGGTCTGCATGTTCTACGTCATCTGCTCCAATATCCAACCAGCGTTGAGTAAATTCAATAGCTCTTTTCATTTCCGTGGGACCCTCAATAGGACAGCCCCAAATTGTGCTGACAGTTCCATTTACTAAAATTCCTGCATCATGGCACATAGGAATGTATTTTTCACACATTTTCCAGTAATCGTCAAGCGGTAGTCCGGAATTTCTTTTATGATGCGATGCACTTGTGGATACCATTACAAGTATCCTGTCAGGACCAAAACCGTCTTTTTTAGCCTGTATAGCCCTTTCAATAGCCCTTTCCCTAATCGTAATAGCAGTTAAGTTTACATCATCTATCAAATGCTGTATTTTTTTGCTTTTATGCAATTTCTGCATTAAATCATCAGCATCCTTAAATTGAGGCATACCTCGCGGATTACCGAAATTTGTTGTTTCTACATGCTTAAATCCAGCTAAAATCAACTGCTCAAGCACCCATAGTTTTGCTTCAGTGGGTATGATTTTTTCTTCATGTTGAAAGCCATCTCTTACTGTTATTTCTCCAATTTTTACTTTTTTCGGATAATTCATAAATCAAATATTAAAAATTAAACATTAAAAAATATTTCTGCTAAATTAAAAAAAATCACTATAATTGCATAAATTTTTTTTATTTAGTTTCATTATTAATTTATAAATTAAATATTCAAACCGTGTTTAAATTAGAAACAAAAATTAATACTAACTCAGATGAGTTTAAAAAAAACAAAGAGGAATTTCTAAAACTCTTAAATAAGTATAAACAAATTCACAGGGAAACAATCAAAGGTGGTCCCGAAAAAGCTGTTAATAGGCATAAAGAAAGAGGGAAATTACTTGCTCGTGAAAGAATTGATAAATTGATAGATCCGAACACACCATTCCTTGAATTATCTACTCTTGCTGCTTATGGAATTTTTGATAACGGACATCCGTCAGCGGGAATTGTTACTGGAATAGGTGTAATACATGGCAGGGAGACAATAATCATAGCTAATGATGCTACGGTAAAAGGTGGCACATACATAAAGGAAACTATAAAAAAACATTTAAGAGCACAAGAAATTGCAATACAAAATCATCTACCATGCGTTTATATGGTTGATTCGGGAGGGGTGTTTTTACCGGAGCAGGCAAATGTATTTCCTGACAGAGACCATTTTGGAAGATTCTTTTACAACCAGGCTCAATTATCAGCTATGGGAGTTCCACAAATTGCAATTGTCATGGGTTCATGCACTGCCGGAGGAGCTTATGTTCCTGCCATGAGTGATGAAGCTATAATTGTAAAAAAACAAGGTACTATCTTCCTTGGCGGTCCTCCATTAGTTAAAGCAGCAACAGGTGAAGTAGTAACTCCCGAAGAACTTGGCGGGGCTGAAGTTCACACTTCAATTTCCGGTGTAGCTGACCATTTTGCCGAAAATGATGTTCATGCTATTCAGATATGCCGTAATATTTTTGAAAATCTTGAAAAGCAAAAAAGACAAGTATTGAATATCGCTCCGATAGAAGAACCTCTTTACGACCCGGAAGAATTATACGGTATTGCTCCGGTTGATCTTAAAAAGATGGTTGACCCCAGAGAAGTCATTATGCGAATTGTTGACGGAAGTAAGTTCCATGAATTTAAAGAAAAATACGGTAAAACACTTGTTACAGGTTTTGCAAAAATAATGGGATTTCCTGTCGGAATATTAGCAAATCAAGGCGTGCTCTTTTCAGAATCTGCTTTAAAAGGAACTCATTTCATTGAATTATGCACATCTAGAAAAATTCCATTGATATTCCTGCAGAATATTACAGGATTTATTGTTGGTAAAGATTTTGAAAGAAAAGGAATTGCAAAGGACGGAGCAAAACTTGTTCATGCAGTAGCTAATGCCAATGTGCCCAAGTTTACTATAATTTTCGGCGGTTCATTCGGAGCAGGAAATTATGGTATGGCCGGACGTGCTTATAGTCCCCGATTATTATTCATGTGGCCTAATGCTAAAATCTCCGTGATGGGTGGTATGCAGGCTTCCGGTGTTTTAATCACTGTTAAGCAAGATCAATATAAAGCAAAAGGCAAAGTAATGCCCGAAGAAGAAATCCTGGCTTTGAGAAAAACCATTATGGATAAATACGACCACGAAGGCTCAGCCTATTTCAGCACGGCTCGCCTTTGGGACGATGGAATTATTGATCCTGTTGATACACGTAAAATTGTTGCTATGGGAATTTCAATGTCATTGAATAATAAATTTTCAAACCAAAAATTCGGGGTGTTCAGAATGTAGAATCATTAATAATAAAATTTTATATGAAAAAAATTGCAATTGTAGATATTGAAACTACAGGATTTCTTAATCAGGGCGGATTGTTAATTGAAATTGGAATAGTCAGCCTGGATTTGGATAATGGTAAAATTATTCCGGAATTTGATTCGGTTGTTAAAGAAAAAGAATTTGGACCTGCACATACAAGGAGACCTTTTGGTTGGATTTTTCAAAATTCCGATTTAGAATTTAATGATGTAAATAACGCACCAACATTAGAATCACAAAAGGAAGAAATTCAAAATGTCTTAAACAAATTTTCATTAGGAGCAACTGCTTTTAATAAAAGTTTTGATTTCGGTTTTTTAAGGTTAAGAGGATTTAAAATTAAGGAACTTCCCTGTATAATGTTAACCGCAACGCCTATTGTAAATTTGCCTCCAAATCCGGGATTTAATACTCCAAAATGGCCTACTGTAGAGCAAGCATGGAAATACTTTTTTGGCAATTCAGGTTATTGCGAAAAACACAGGGCTTTGGATGATGCCGTTCATGAAGCTAAAATTGCTTATGAACTGTATAAGCAAGGGGTATTTATTGTTAATTAATTCGGGGTTTAATACTTAAATAATTATTCAATCCTTGAATATTGTAAATATAAAATTGTATATTGTTACTTAACAAAATTTGTACAATTTTGTCAACCGGCAATTGACAAAATTAATATTAACATGTTATTTTTACGAAAAATAAAAATACAATCATGAAAACATATCAAAATATTGAATTTGAATTAAAAAAAAAAGTCGGTACAGTTTGGTTAAACCGTCCCGAAAAGCACAATGCAATGAATGCCGAAATGATATCGGAAATTATTGATTGCTACGAAAATATTAATGAAATGCCCGAAGTAAGAATAGTATTGCTTAGAGGCAGAGGGAAATCTTTTTGTGCAGGAGCAGACTTAAACTATATGAAAGGAATTGCACAATTTGGATTTGAGGAAAATTATGAGGACAGCCTTAATCTTGCAAAATGCTTTAATGTGATTTACACTTGCAAAAAGCCTACTATTGCTGTAGTTCAGGGCGCCGCCATTGGTGGTGCAAATGGATTGTTAGCTGCCTGCGATTTTGTTTATTGTGAAGACGAAACTAAATTTGCTTTTGCAGAAGTAAAATTAGGAATTGCTCCTGCTACAATATCTCCTTATGTTAATAAAAGAATAGGAGAATATGGTTCAAGAGATTTAATGCTTACAGGAAGGAGATTCTTGGGTAAAGAAGCCGAAAAATACAAACTGGTAAATAAATCATTACCTGCGGCAGAATTGGAAGAACAAATAAATTTGACTGTAAAATTTTTAATGACAAGCGGACCTGATGCAATGGCTGCTGTTAAAAAATTAATTTATACAATTTCAAATAAGCTAAGTTTTGAAGATTCTATTGACTTTACCGCACGAATGATAGCTGATCTGAGAGCTTCAAAAGAAGGACAGGAAGGTATGGCATCTTTCCTTGAAAAAAGAAAACCTAACTGGGTAACAAATAAATAATTAAAAATTAAAATATGAAAAAAAGACCAATAAAATTCAGCTTAATATACAGGGACATGTGGCAGTCTTCTGGGAAATATGTTCCAAGGGTTGACCAGCTTAAAAAGATTGCTCCGGTAATTATTGATATGGGATGTTTCGCCAGAATAGAAACAAATGGAGGAGCCTTTGAGCAAGTGAATCTTCTTTACGGTGAAAATCCGAATAAAGCTGTCAGAGAATGGACAAAGCCGTTTAATGAAGCAGGAATACAAACGCACATGCTCGAAAGAGCCTTAAACGGTATAAGAATGTTTCCTGTTCCAGCCGATGTCCGCCGGTTAATGTTTAAAGTGAAAAAAGCACAGGGTACAAATATTTCCCGATCGTTTTGCGGATTGAATGATCCGAGAAACTTAGAACTATCTGTAAAATATGCAAAAGAAGCAGGCATGATATCGCAGGCAGCCCTAAGTATCACACATTCTAAAATTCATACTGTAGAATATTTTATGAATGTTGTTGATAAAGTTGTAGAATTCGGAACCGACGAGATTTGCCTGAAGGATATGGCCGGTATTGGCAGACCTGTTACTTTGGGCAAATTAGTAAAAGCAATAAAAGATAAATACCCTCACATTATAGTACAATATCATGGACATTCAGGACCCGGATTTTCAGTTGCTTCAACTCTTGAAGTAGCCAAAGCAGGTGCAGATTATATTGATGTTGCAATGGAGCCTTTATCCTGGGGAATGGTTCATCCTGACGTAATTACTATACAGGCAATGCTCAAAGATGCCGGTTTTGATGTTCCTGAGATCAATATGAAAGCATATATGGAAGCAAGGGCTTTAACACAAAGTTTTATTGACGATTTTCTCGGTTATTTTATCAACCCAAAAAACAGGTTCCTTTCATCATTAATGGTTCAATCGGGTTTGCCGGGTGGTATGATGGGCAGTCTTATGGCTGATCTTAAAGGAGTTCAGGACGGAATAAATTATTCTCTAAAAGCCAATAATCAAAAAGAACTTTCAGAAGATGATCTTCTTATAAAATTATTTGACGAAGTTTCTTATGTTTGGCCCAAATTAGGCTATCCGCCATTAGTAACCCCTTTTAGTCAATATGTTAAAAACGTTGCTTTGCTTAATATTATGCAATTAGCCAAAGGTGAAAAAAGATATTCAATGATGGATGATAATACATGGAATATGATCCTTGGAAAAGCAGGTAAATTACCTGGCAAATTAGCACCTGAAATTATTGAATTGGCAAAAAAACAAAAACGCGAATTTTATACAGGCATTCCACAGGATGCATACCCCGATGTATTAAAGACATATAGAAAAGAAATGAAAGATAATAACTGGAGTTTCGGTGAGAATGATGAAGAGCTATTTGAATTTGCAATGCACGAAACACAATACAGGGATTATATGTCAGGTCTTGCTAAAAAAAGATTTGAAGATGAAATACATAAATTAAAATCACAAAGTTCTACACAATCAAAAACAACAGTTACAGTGAAAGAAAAACAAACACCTAACAGAAGTTCATATAAAAAAAATAAAGTGAAATATCCGGTTGCTATGTCGGCATTCCTTCTTTATTCACTTAATAACAGATTGATAAGTGAAGAAAGTCAAATTCAAAAAGAACATAATGTATGGGAATCAATCGGGTACTGGAGAAATCTGATAAGTATTAATTTATCTTATGATAACAAGGAATATCCGGTAAATATTAATAAAATCAAGGATAAAGAATACGAATTTGAAATTTCAGGAGTTTCTTATAATTCAAAATTGGAGCATTTAGATAAAGGCGAAATTGATTTTACTGTTAATAACAACACTTACCTAGCAACAATTTCAAAAGGTGAAGAAGGTATGACAAAAGTAACAATAAATGCTTGTAATTTTCTATTAAGCAGAAATGACCTGTTAGATAGTGAATTAACAACAATTGAAGATGAAGCTTTAAGTGCTGATGAAGAAAAAAGTATTATTTCTCCAATCCCAGGTAAAATATTTAAAATAAAAGTTAAAGAAGGCGACAAAATCCAAAAAGGAGATATTGTTATCATTATTGATGCTATGAAAATGGAAAATAATATTTCTGCTAAAAAAGACGGCGTAATTAAAAAAATCCATGTCTCAATAAATGAAATGGTTGAAGTAAATACAGTTTTAATTGAGCTTGAATAATTTAACCGGTATTTTAAATAATAAATACAAATAATAAAATGAATTACGAATTATCAGAAGAACAACAACTAATCAGGGAAACCGTCCGCGATTTTGCGGAACGTGAAATAAAACCTGTTGCAAAAGAATTAGATGAAAAGGCTGAATTTTCAACAGAATTAACAAAAAAAATTGGTGAACTCGGTTTGTTTGGCATGTACTTACCCGAAAAATATGGTGGGCAAGGATTGGATACTTTATCTTACATTATTGCAGTTGAAGAAATTGCCCGGATAGATGGATCTCAGGCAGCTACATTAGCAGCACACAATTCACTCGGCTTAAGTCCGCTTTATTATTACGGCAGTGAAGAGCAAAAGCTTAAATATCTTCCACAATTATGTACAGGAGAAGCACTATGGGGTTTTGGTCTTACCGAAGCTAATGCAGGTTCGGATTCGAGGGGAACTAAAACCACTGCAACTTTACAAAACAATGAATGGGTAATAAACGGTTCCAAAATTTTCATCACCAATGGTTCGGCAGATATTTCAATCGGTTCAACAGTGCAAGTAGTTACAAATATTGATGAAAAAGGGAAAAAAGAATTTACCTGTATTATTGTTGAGAAAGGAACACCTGGTTTTAAACGAGTTAGCATGCACGGTAAAATGATGTGGAGAGCATCTGACACTGCCGAACTTTATTTTGATGATTGCAAAGTTCCTGAAGGAAACTTATTAGGTAAAGTCGGACAAGGCTCTAAAATAATGTTAAGCACACTTGATAATGGCAGATTATCAATAGCAGCAATGGGACTTGGCTGTGCCCAGGGTGCTTTTGAACTGGCTCTGCAATACTCTCAGGAAAGAAAACAATTCGGAAAACCTATCTGCAAATTTCAGATTAATGCATTCAAATTAGCCGATATGGCAACAAAAATTGAATTGGCAAGAAACCTGCTCTATAAAGCCTGTTGGCTGAAAGATAATAATAAGCCTTTTGCAAAAGAAGCAGCTATGTCAAAACTCTACTGTTCGGAAATTGCAAGGGAAGTCGCAGATGAAGCGGTTCAGCTTCATGGCGGTTATGGTTTAATGAAAGACTATGATATTGAAAGATTCTATCGCGACCAAAGATTGCTGCAAATTGGTGAAGGAACTTCAGAAATTCAGCGCTTGGTTATTTCGAGGTATATTGGTTGTTAAAAAAAAATATAAATTTTTAAGATAAAAAATGGAAACTATAAAAATAATCGAATCTCCAAGAGATGCTATGCAAGGTTTAATGCCTTTTATTCCAACAGAAGCAAAAGCTGATTATATCAATGCTCTTCTGAAAGTTGGATTTGATACCATTGACTTTGGCAGCTTTGTTTCGCCTAAAGCTATTCCTCAGCTTCGCGATACTGTTGAAGTTCTAAAAAAATTAGACCTTTCTAATACTAAATCTAAATTATTAGCTATTGTTGCTAATAAAAGAGGAGGAGAAGATGCAGCTAAGTTCAGTGAAATTACTTATTTAGGTTACCCATTCTCTATTTCACCTACATTCTTAAAAAGAAATATTAATTCTACTATTGAAAAGTCAGGTGCTACGGTTCAGGAACTATTGAATATATGTGATAAAAATAATAAAGAGCTTGTTGTATATATTTCTATGGGATTTGGTAATCCTTATGGTGATGAATGGAATGTTGATATTGTTACAAAATGGGTTGATGCTTTATATAATATGGGTGTGAGAATTATCCCTCTTTCCGACACTATAGGAATATCAATAAAAAAAACAATTGGCAATCTGTTTTCAGCATTAGTTCCAGCATATCCTGATATTGAGTTTGGCTTTCATTTACATACTACTATCAGGCATTGGTACAGAAAAATTAATGCGGCATATACTAATGGATGCAGGAGATTTGACACTGTTATCAACGGACTGGGAGGATGTCCTATGGCGGAAAATAAACTTGTTGGTAACCTGAGAACAAGTAATTTGCTGGAATATTTAGAAATTAATAGTGTTCCTGTTGATATTGATGAAAAAGCTTTTGAAATAGCATTTTCAAAAGCTTTAGATATTTTTCCGTAAAGATTTATTTTTATACAATAACATTATTAAAATAGAATCATGCAAAACAATATTCTTTGGCAACCATCAGAAAGCTATAAAACAAATTCGCAGATGTATGAATTTCAGGCTTTTATTGCTGACAAATACAAGATTCCTGACAATGATTATTATACAATCCATCGCTGGAGCGTAGAAAATCCTGTAGATTTCTGGGGAGAATTCTGGAATTATAGTAAAATAAAGTATTCTAAAAATTATGATAAAGTAGTTGATGATGCTAAAAAAATGCCGGGAGCTAAGTGGTTTCCCGGAGCGCATCTTAATTTTGCCGAGAATCTATTGAGCAGAACAGATGGACACAAAGCAATAATATTTTGGGGAGAAACATCTGTAAGACGTGAACTTACTTATGCCGAATTGTACGAACAAGTACGCAAAGCTGCAGCAGGACTAAAAAAGCTTGGCGTGCAAAAAGACGACAGGGTTGCTGCGTTTATGCCTAATATGCCTGAAACCATAATCATGATGTTAGCAACCGCTTCTATTGGAGCTATATGGTCTTCTTCTTCTCCTGATTTTGGTATTAAAGGCGTTTTAGACCGTTTCTCTCAAATTGAACCTAAGGTGGTACTTTCTGCTGACGGGTATTTTTACAAAGAAAAAATTTTTGATTCTCAAAAGAAATTAAAGGGCATACTGGATAAATTACCTTCTGTTGAGCATGTTATAATGGTTAATTATACAGGCAATGCAAATATTGATGATATGCCTAAAGCCATACTTTGGGAAGATTTTGCGCAACAAACCGATGAAGCATTAACTTTTGAACAATTACCATTTGACCACCCTCTTTACATTATGTATTCTTCCGGCACAACAGGTTTACCAAAAAGCATTGTCCATTCTGCAGGAGGCACTCTAATCCAGCATCTAAAAGAACTTATTTTACATAATAATTTACGTAGCGAACATGTAATATTTTATTTCACAACCTGTGGCTGGATGATGTGGAACTGGTTTGTTTCAAGTCTAAAAGTAGGAGCAACACTCGTACTTTATGACGGCAATCCTTTTTATCCCGGACCGGATGCTTTGCTTAGAATGGCAGATGAATTAGATATTACGTTGTTCGGTACAAGCGCCAAGTATATTGCTTCACTTGAAGCTGCAGGAGTGGTACCAAAAGAAATTTCGGATTTTCCAAAATTAAAAGTCATTACATCTACCGGATCACCATTAACAGATGAAAGTTTTGAATATGTTTACAAAGATTGGAAAAAAAATGTACAGCTTTCTTCTATAGCTGGGGGAACGGATATTGTTTCATGTTTTATATTGGGCAGCTCCACACTTCCCGTTCATATCGGAGAAATTCAATGTAAAGGTTTGGGAATGGATGTTGACTGCTTTGATGATGCCGGTAATTCATTGATTGGAAAGCAGGGCGAACTGGTTTGCAAAACTGCTTTTCCGTCTATGCCAATCTATTTCTGGAATGACCCGGAAAATAAAAAATACCAAAGTGCATATTTTAATGTTTTCTCAAACATTTGGCGACATGGCGATTATATTCAGATAAGCGAACACGGAGGTATTACAATGTTTGGAAGGTCTGATGCTACGTTAAATCCGCAAGGAGTGCGTATAGGAACATCTGAAATATACAGAGTTGTTGAAAATATGGAAGAAATTGAAGATTCAGTTGTTGTAGGGAAAAAAACTAATGGCGATGAAATAGTAGTTCTGTTTGTAAAACTTAATGAAGGTGTTGCCTTAAATGGTGAATTAATAAATAAAATCAAATCTAATATTCGTTCAAGTTGCAGCCCCAGACACGTACCGGCTGTCATTGAAGCTGTTCCTGATGTTCCTTACACCATTAATGGAAAAAAGGTGGAAATTGCTGTGAAAAAAATAATTCATGGCGAAGAAGTCAAGAACAAAGATGCGCTGGCAAATCCTGAATGTTTGGAATATTTTAAAAAATTCAAAATATCTTGATTTTATAACTATCTGAAACAATATGCCAAAATACGATATAGTTATAATCGGAAGCGGACTCGGTGGTTTGATTTGCGGATACATTCTGAGCAAAGAAGGCTATAATGTTTGTATCCTCGAAAAAAACAGGCAAATAGGAGGATGCCTCCAGACTTTTGTTCGTAATGGTTGTATTTTTGATACAGGTATGCACTATGTTGGTAGCCTGGAAAAAGGTCAAATTTTATATCGTTTTTTTAAGTATTTTGATTTAATTAATAAAATAAAAATAAAAAAGCTTAATGAGGATGCTTTTGACATTATTAGCATTGCAGGTACTGAATATAAGTATGCGCAAGGATATAATAATTATGTAAATACACTGTTGCAAAGTTTTCCAAATGAAAAGGAGGCTATAATTAAATATACAGATAAACTGAAAGAAATAAGCAATTCATTGAATTTATATAATCTTAGAGAAATTAAAACACATAATATTATTGATAGCGAATATGTTACAGCTGGAGCTTTTGATTATATTAAGTCAGTTACACAAAATGAACGATTGCAAAATGTTTTTTCAGGATTAAAT
>JAIOSH010000282.1 GCA_021107685.1 Bacteroidales bacterium
CTCGTCTGTTTCAATAGTAACTTCTGATAATATTTCCCTGCTAAATTCTAATTCAAGATTTATCTTAATGTTTTTATCTAAGTTTATTTTATGCTTTTGTTTATGATATCCTATATATGAATATTCAATAATTTCTATTCCTCTATGTAAGGTGAGCGAATAAAAACCATAGGAATTGGAAATAGCACCGGTGTTTGTTCCGCTAATAAGTACTGTAGCTCCTATTAAAGATTCTCCGGTTTCTTTATCTTTTATTAAACCACTTAGTGTAAATTTTTCGGTTTTTATTTGCTTGGCTTTTTTTAAGACAATTTGGTTTTCAACATATCTAAATTCAATGTTTAATTGTTTTGATAATTTTTTTATAGTTTCCTCAAGTGTCTTGTTTTTTATTGTAATGGAAATTCGCTGCTGTGTATTTATTATTTGACTGCTGTATGAAAAATCAATTCCGCTTTGTTTTGATAGTTCTATAATTATATCTTCAACCGTAGTATTTTCAGCATGAATATTGATTTTTTTTTGCAAATTTATATTCTGACTAAAAATCTCACTATAAATAAGAATTAGAAAGAGTAAAATAATTTGTTTGAGGCAATTAAAATTCATTAATTAGTAATTAAAAATATCTTACAATAATAATAAAATAATCCGAAAAATTAATCACATCCTTTACCTGATATAGAAATATAATTATTATGTTTTTCAATTTTCAGGTCTAATGTTTCCTGCAAAATATTCAATACCGCATCAATAGATTGATTATTGAATGTAACAGTTATCCTGCAATTATTCATTTCAGGATTGATAATTTTTATATGAATATGATATGCCTCGTTGATTTTCCTGATTACATCATAAAGCACAGCATCCTCAAAAATAAGATACTTTGTTTTCCATGAGTTATAATTTACATCATTATTCTTTTCTTTATGTAATATTCCACTTGATTTGTTATAAATACCTCTTTCGTTTGCTTTTAAAATTATTTTATTGTCTCCTGCTTTTAAAGCAACTTTACCGGTATTGACAACTACTTCTATGGTGGAATTTTGCTTGCGGGAGTTTACAAAAAATGATGTTCCTAAAACTTTAATATTAATGTCTTGGGTCTCAATTATAAATGGCTGTTCGTCATTATGTTCCACATTAAAAAAAGCATCTCCTTCAAGCTTTACTTTTCTGATTTTCCGGTTAAACTTTTCAGGAAATGTAAGTTTTGAATTATAATTTAGTGTAACAATTGTTCCATCCGGGAGTGTATTGGTTATGATTGAATCCTGGGCAATTAGATTATCAGTACCGGGTTTATAAACTAAATAATAAAGAAATAATAATGATACCAATGGAATTAAAATTGCAGCGGCTATTTTATAAACTAAAGGAATTAGCTTTCTTTGGTTTGAATGTTTATTGATACTTATATATTTAGCTTTATCTTTAAATAATTTAAGTTGAATTTTATCCCATTCTTCGTTTATATCAATATTTTTATTTGATTTGTTTAAATTAGATAAAATCCATGCTTGCTTTAAATCATTAAAGATTTTTTTATTTTCATCGTTCTTTAATACCCATTCTTCAAGCAAGCTGATTTCCTCTTCACTTGCTTCATTTGCAAGGTATTTAGCTGTCAGATCATTAAAGTCAATATATTTTTCATTATTTTCCATTATTCCTTTATATATATACACATAAAAGTAAATTTACCCTAACCCGGATAAAGCTGAAATATCAAATAATTATTAAATCCAAAATAAAAAATTCCAAATGGAATTTTAATTAAAATTGTCAATAATAGAATCGTAATATAATCTTTTAAATCATTTCTTAATATTTTTAATGCTTTAGATATTTGTGCTTCTACTGTTTTGACTGAAACATCAAGTTTCTCGGCTATCTCTTTGTATTTTAGTTCTTCGAACCTGCTTAATTTAAAAATTTGTCGGCATTTTTCAGGAAGATTACTTATTGCATTATCTATTTTTGATTGTAATTCGGATTCTGTAAAAACATCATTTTCAAAAGAAAAATCAAAATCAGCAATTTCAATATCTAATATATTACTTCTGAATTTTTTTTGATCTCTGATATAATTCAAGCATCTGTTTTTAACCGAAGTAAACAAATATGATTTTATTGATTTTTTAGTATCTATTGTTTCCTTTTTTTGCCAAAGATTAATAAATACTTCCTGTGTAATTTCCTTGGCATTATCTTCATCAATATTATAACTTTGAGCAAAATTGCATAATATATTAAAATAGTCTTTGAACATTTGTTCAAACAACTGTTTATCAAAATACCTGTATGAATTGTTTTGTTCCAAAGAAATTTTATGATTTTTTTTACCTTTAACCTTTCTCAGAATTTGAATGGCTTTTTGCAAAAATAAACAGATATTGTAAATAATCCGAAAATATTTGATATTATTAGTTTATTAATAAACTCCTATTCCATGGCTTTGCGGGCAGGAATGGCGAAGCAATCTCTCTGCTATAAAGGTACCTCCGTCATTGCGACGACCGAAGGGAGGAAGCAATCTGTTGGCTATGAAAGTGCAGTCATAATCGCTAACAGATTGCTTCGCTCCACCTCATAATTTCATCCTACTTGCTTGCAATGACGACAGCTTTTTGTTTTCCCCTTACTTCCCTTTTTTTCCATATTCCCTCTATTATCCCAATTTTCCAATTCAATAATAATACTTCTTAATTTATAATTATAAGAGTCAAAAAAAACAAATTCATTTTTTTTTAAAAAATATTTTTTTTGGGTTCTTTTTCATTTTTTTAAAGCATTACTGTATAACAATACCTTTTTAAGGAAAAAAGCATGAAAACACGAATATTAATTTTTATTTATTTTTTATTATACTGTAATTTCGGTATAACGCAGGTTATTCCAGATTCGAAAAGGGTTAACTGGAGTTTTGCAGGTATTAATGGAAATATTCAGAAATCTGAAATATTACTTGATGTAACAGATTTTGGAGCTATTGGTGATGGAATTACAGATAATTATTCAGCTATTATACAAGCAATTAATACATTAAACGGAAATGCAGGGACAATATATTTTCCGCCGGGAGATTATTTAGTAAATTCAGGTCTTATTCTTCCTGACAGTGTTATATTATCTGGTCATTCTTCAATTTCAACAAAGCTAAAATTTAACCTGAACGGAGCTTCTTTAAATTGTATAAATATTTCAGGTCATCAACCAGATTCATTTTTTCATATATCATCAGGATATTTTAAAGGTTCTGTAAAGATAATTGTTGATGATATTTCAGCTTTTTCCCCTGGTGATTTTACCGAAGTCAGACAGCAAAACGGTGAATGGGATACAAATCCCGCAAGCTGGGCTGAATATGCAGTTGGACAAATTATTGAGATTAAATCTATTTCAGATGACACTTTAATATTGAAACATCCATTGAGAATTGATTTTGAATCTTCATTATGTCCTGAAATTGGAAAAATAATTCCTATAACAAATATTGGTATTGAAACTTTAAATATTGAAAGATTAGATAATGTTTCGAATAGTGGGCCGAATAATATAAGTATAAATTATGCTAAACAATGCTGGATAAATGGAGTAGAAAGCAACAAAAGCGTCGGTAGTCATATTATGATCAGAAAA
Organism: Bacteroidales bacterium; assembly: GCA_021107685.1. Taxonomy (GTDB): domain Bacteria; phylum Bacteroidota; class Bacteroidia; order Bacteroidales; family SMBSF39; genus SMBSF39. The sequence goes on from JAIOSH010000282.1 coordinate 3,649, forward strand.
AGTTCAAATATAGACGTTACAGGTTGTTATATTCATCATGCATTTTTATATGATGGAGCATCAACAAGGGGATATGGTATAACTCTTTGTAATCATGCAGGGGAATGTTTAATACAAAACAATATTTTTGAACATTTGCGGCATGCTATGGTAGTTAAAGTCGGAGCTAATGGAAATGTTTTCGGTTATAATTATTCGGTTGATCCTTACAGGTCAGAATTGCCACATAATTTCACAGGAGATATATCTTTACATGGACATTATGCATTTTCAAATTTATTTGAAAGCAATATTAACCAAAATATTGTTATTGATCATTATTGGGGACCATCAGGTCCATATAATACTTTTTTCAGAAACAGGGTTGAGCTTCTTGGAATTATTATGACTTCTTCGGGTGTTGAAACAAATGACCAAAATTTTGTTGGAAATGAAATAACTAATAATGGATTATTTATGGGTAATTATTATTTATCAGGAACAGGTCATTTTGAATACGGAAACAATATAAAAGGTATTATAGTACCTGCAGGAACAAATTATCTAAGCGATTCATCCTATTATCTTTATTCTCCACCCGACTTCCAAAACACTATAAATGCCTGGCCAACAATTGGCATTCCAAATACAATTAATTCAGGTACTATTCAGGCTAAAAAAAGATATTTAGCCGGGGATTATACTTATATAAAACCAGTTGCCTTTGCAGGTGATAATAATACAATTATTGCAGGTTCATCGATAACTCTTATAGGAACTGCAACCTATGGTATTGAACCATATACTTTTAAATGGTCTCCCGATTATAACTTAAATAATCCAAATATATATAATCCAATTGCAAATCCCTTAATTACAACAACTTATAATTTAACTATTACAGATAAATATGGATGTGTAGCCACAGATGAAGTTATAATATATGTAATTTCCGGAATAGAAATAAAATTAAAAAACTTTTTCGAAGGTCCTTTTAATGGCACGGATATGAACACAGATCTGAATTCAGGAGGGCATATTCCTTTATCGCAGCCTTACAATATTTTGCCATGGAATTATATAGGAACTGAAAGTGTTTCTTCTATTCCAAATACAAATGTTGTGGATTGGGTATTGGTTGAATTACGCGACACAACACAGGCAGATTTAGCAACCAGCGAAACCATGATAGGAAGGCAGGCTGCATTTATTTTAAATGATGGATTGATTGTGGGATTAGATGGCTCATCGTTTTTATCATTTAATCATTCAATCAATCATTCATTATTTATTGTAATATGGCACAGGAATCATCTTGGAGTAATGTCAGCATATCCTTTAACAGAAGTGTCTGGCATTTACAGCTATGATTTTACAACTGGAGCAAATCAGGCTTATGGTGGTTCACTCGGACATAAAAAAATAGGAACTGGTATCTGGGGAATGATAGGTGGAGACGGTGATGCAAACAGTCAGATAGGAAATGCTGATAAAAATGATGTTTGGGCAGTACAAGCAGGTACTTCGGGTTATCTTTCAGGGGATTTTACTATGGATGTACAGGTTAATAATTCTGATAAGAATGATATATGGACACCTAATAGCGGAAAAGGAGGACAAGTTCCCGATAATATTCAACAGGGTGGATTTAAGTGTATGGTGCCTAAATAGATTGTCTATTGAATATTGTTGTTTAGAAATTTGTGCCAAAGTCATCCCTTTGGGAAACATAGAAATTAACCAAAATGAATCCCCGAACTAAGTCCGAATCTGAATAAAATTATTATAATAACCATAACAATTAAAAATTTCCATACAAGATTAATTTTTTTGGGAGATTCATCAAAATAAAAATCGGGATATGTATTATATAATGAAAAAACCGGAATAAGTACTAAGATTATTGAAAGAAAAATAAATATTTCATAATATGTATTATCAATAGAACCATAATAGGTGTCATTGGGGATTTTTAAAAAGATTAATATAAAGCTACCTATTAAGAACGGTATAAACACCTGGCTTAATATAAAAAATTTTCTGTTTTGTTTATTCTGATAATTAAAATATGAATTTGCAGAAAATAGAAATGATTTTGTTGATAAAGTACCAATAGCAAAAAGTATAAATATGGATATAATTGAAATGACCATTTTTCCGGTATCTCTATAATACAAATAACTTACAACCCAGCCAAAACCTTGGTTTAAAAGAGTTCCTGCCAATAAAGCACCAAAAAACATAGAAAAAGCATGTATGAATCCCCATAAGAAAAATAGCTTTAATAAGCCGTCTTCTCTTCGCACCTTGCTATATATTATTACAAATATAATCCCAAAAAATAAACTAATAACAGGACCTGTACTAAATAAAATTTTTACAGAATCAGCAAACCAATCCCCTTTATCTATATTAAAATAAATTTTATGATAAAATAAAATGGTTTTATAATCAAATTGCAGAGCTGCAATAACAGTAGCTAACTGAGATATAATATATAAGAAAAGATAGGATAAAACAAAAAATATCGTTGAATTTATTGTAATAATTAAAAAATTATTTCTCTCATCTTTATTTTCTGAAAAAATTATAATCCTTCTGAATAATTTAGGAAAAGTGTTTTTATCAATTGACTTTATAGATATTTTTAATCTTCTGATTCTTCTTTTTATTACAAACCTTATTAATCTTCTTCTTCGTTTTTTTCTATGTTTTTTCTCAATTTTTAATTGTATATTTTTTTCTTTACTTTTTTGTCTGTATTCAATTCTCCAATCTTTATTTTCAATTTTTAATTTTTCTCTTTCTCCTTTATTAATTAATTTTTCTTCTCTCTTTTTTTCTTTCTTCTCTCTTTTTAGTTTCTTTCTTCTTCTGTATAAAAACCTGCAAACTCTATGACTTTTTTTTATTCTTTCCTTTATTGATAAGTTTTTTTTCTTTCTTTCCTTCTTTAATTTAATCTGAATTTTTTTTTCAAGCCTTCTATCTTCTTTTTTCTCTCTTTTCAACTTTCTTCTTTTATACGACAGAAACCTTGCTCTTCTATACATTTTATAGAGGCTTTCCCCAAGTAATTTTCTTTTTGTAGTATCTTTCATTTATGCAGATTTCAAAACAAATCAGTTTGAGACAAAAATACACAAATAATCAAAATATGGGTATAGATATATAAAAAAAGGATTTTGAAATTTTAACTCGTAGAGTTAAAATTATTGTAAAATAACATAACTCCCTAAAGGGCTAAATATTATTTTGAGGTGCTGGGGAAATATTTTGGTCGGACAATTCCTTTACTTGTAATAGCAAGAAGGAGCTTATATTTTATTGCTAAACCCTTTTTGAATATAGTAATATAGCATTTGCAA
>JAIOSH010000205.1 GCA_021107685.1 Bacteroidales bacterium
AAATTAATTGTAGGTGTAAGGTCAATTGGGTCATTATCATCTTCATCTTTTTTACATGAACTGAAAATCATACCTGCAATAAGCAGTAATCCTAATAAATAACTAAGTTTTTTCATAGATTTTAAATTTAATTTGTTAATAATATTTTTTTTGCAAAAATAATAAAACTTTAAAAATGAGAAAATATTATAAATAAATTTAAAAAAACAAATAATGTTTTGATTAATTAAAATATTTTAACGTACTTTGCACTCCTTTTTATAATAAAATATATAATCTGAAAAATCATAAAGAAATGTCACGTATTTGCGAAATAACAGGGAAAAAAATGATTGTGGGAAACAAGGTTTCTCATTCTAATATCAAAACAAAGAGAAGATTTTATCCTAATTTACAGACAAAAAAGTTTTATATTCCCGAAGAAGATAAATGGATCACTTTAAAAGTATCAACATCCGCTATTAGGAATATTAATAAAAAAGGCATAAGTGCCTGTATTAAAGAGGCAAGAGAAAAAGGTTTTTTAAAAGTATAATGATTAAAATTTATTTAAGACTATGCTGTTACTAATGCTTATAGTAACAGCTTTTTTTTTAATATAATTCTTGTCAACAAAATAATTACAATAAATTTTTTTAAGTACCGTTTAATTTTTTAATTAAAATTTATAATGCCTCATAAATGAACTTCGGTAAATTTATTATTTTATTTCTGCTTTTTAATATTACACTTACAAAATTACACTCTCAGTTTGTTGATAAAGATTTAATACAGTTTTCTGGTGTTGTTGTTACTTCTGATAGCATTCAGCCTATACCTTTTACCAATATTATTTTAAAAAATACAAGACGAGGTACTGTATGTGATTACTTTGGCTATTTTTCTTTTGTAGCACAGATAAATGATACTATCGAATTTTCTGCTATAGGTTTTAAACCGGGAGTATTTATAATTCCTGATACAATAACCAAAAACAGGTATTCATTGATACAGGTGATGACATCAGATACTATTCTTTTACCTCAAACAGTAATATATCCATGGCCTACGAAAGAACAATTTAAAGAGGCTTTTATTAATTTTGAGGTGCCTGATGATGACTATGAAAGAGCAAGAAAAAATCTTGATTTGGCTGAACTTAAGCAAAGGGTAAATAATTATCCTATGGATGGTAGCATGAATTACCGAAATTATATTGAACAAACAACAAGTAAACTATATTATATAGGTCAAACACAGCCTATCACAATTTTAAACCCTTTTGCATGGGCACAATTTATTAAAGCCTGGCGTGAAGGCAAGTTTAAAAGGGAAAAAAAGTAATTTATTTGCAGCTTTGCTACCTTATGAATAATCCGGCTTAGGAAAAAGATATTTTATAATGAGTTTATTAAAAAATATAATTTTTATAGTATTTTTTTTACAGGGAGTAATGTCCTTCGGACAGGAGAATGCTGTTATTTTCGGTAAAATTACAGATGCAAAAAACAAACCTCTGGAACTTGTTAATGTTTCTATTTCCGGTTTACCCGGAGGTTCAATTACCGATAAAAAAGGAAAATACGAACTGAAAGTCCCTGCTAATAAACAAATTCTTATTATAATATCTTTTGTCGGGTATCAAAGAGAAGTTGAGGAAATTTTTTTAGCTCCTGGCGAAAAAAAAGAAATAAATAAAAGTCTGAAAGTTTCAACAACTGTATTACCCGATGTTGTAATTGAAGATAAAGATATTAGGAATACCAACCTGACCAGAATTGATCCGATTTCTTCGGTTAATATACCAACTGTTACAGGCGGAATAGAACAATTATTACATTCCCAGGCACTTGGAGTAAGTTCAAGTAATGAGCTGACTTCTCAATATACAGTACGTGGGGGAAATTATGATGAAAACCTGGTTTATGTTAATGGAATAGAAGTCTATCGTCCTTTTCTCATACGTTCGGGACAACAGGAAGGTTTGAGCTTTCTTAATCCCGATCTTGTTTCATCGGTTTTATTTTCATCAGGAGGTTTTGATGCTAAATATGGCGATAAAATGTCATCAGTGCTTGATATACAATATAAAAAACCTGTTGAATTTGGAGCTTCTTTTGCAATAAGCCTGCTTGGAGGCTCAGCTCATATCGAAGGAGCCACTGATGATCTTAGATTGTCATACTTGCTTGGTGTCAGACATAAATCAAACCAGTATATTTTAAAAGGACTTGAAACTAAAGGCGAGTATAAACCTTCATTCAATGATGTTCAGGCAGTTTTAATGTATCAGTTAAGTGAAAAAGTAGAACTTTCCGTATTAGGTAATTATGCAAGAAATTCATATAAGCTTAAACCTGAAAACAGGGAAACTGATTTTGGCACTATTCAGGATGCTCATAGGCTAAAAATTTATTTTGACGGACAGGAATTAGACAGGTTTGAAACTCTTTTCGGAGCCTTTTCAACTACATTTAAACCAAAAAAAAATCTACAGCTTAAATTTATTTGCTCTGCATTTCAAACTTATGAAACAGAAACCTTTGACATACAGGGACAATACTGGATAGGTACTTTGGAAACAGACTTTGGTGATGATAATTTTGGAGATGTGATTGAAGCTCAGGGAGTAGGAACTTACCTGAATCATGCGAGGAATATTTTGGATGCTACTGTATTTAATATTGAACATAAAGGAAGCCAAATAAAATTAAATAATTTTATACAATGGGGTGTTAAATACCAAAGAGAAATAATAAATGATAAATTAAATGAATGGGAAATGATAGATTCGGCAGGCTATTCCATACCACATATTCCCGGCAATATCGGTACAGGATATAGTAATCCTTCCAACCAGCCCAATCTTGAATTGCACGACATTTATAAGTTAGATACAGCAATTAGCTCAAACCGATATTCAGGTTTTATACAAAATACATGGAAAAAAGAACACAATAACAGGAGTTTTGCATTAAATACAGGTGTAAGAGTTAATTACTGGGATTTCAATGGTCAACTCCTTATTAGCCCACGTGCAACTTTTTCATATAAACCTGATTGGAAAAAGGATATTTTATTCAGGTTCTCTACAGGAGTTTATTCTCAACCTCCTTTTTACAGAGAACTCAGAGATATAGAAGGGAATATTAATCCTGATGTTAAAGCCCAGACATCAATTCATTTTGTTCTTGGAAGCGACTGGAATTTTATTGCATGGTCACGTCCTTTTAAGTTTGTTACTGAAATATATTATAAATACCTTGATAATCTTATTCCTTATGAAGTTGATAATGTGAGAATAAAGTATTATGCAAATAACAATGCTCATGGTTATGCAACAGGTATTGATATGAAAGTAAATGGTGAATTTGTCAGAGGTATTGAATCATGGGTGAGTTTATCCATAATGAAAACAGAAGAAGATATTGAAGATGATTTTTATTATGATTATTATAATTCTGATGGTGAATTGATAATACCGGGCTATACCTTTAACAATGTTGCAGTAGATAGTGTGAGATTTGAACCCGGATATATCCCGCGTCCGACTGACCAAAGAGTTAATTTCTGTTTATACTTTCAGGATTACCTTCCAAGAAATCCAAGCTATAAAATGCACTTAAATTTAGTTTTTGGTAGTAGCTTACCTTTTGGTCCGCCTGATTCGGAAAAATTTAAACATACTTTGAGAATGCCACCTTACAGAAGGGTTGACATAGGCTTTTCAAAGGAGATCATTGGCGAAAATACAATATTTTCACATAAAAATCCTCTTAAATATTTTAAATCCCTTTGGATAACTCTTGAAGTATTTAATCTATTACAGGTAAACAATACGATTTCATATCTTTGGGTAACTGATGTTACAAACCGCAAGTATGCTGTTCCTAATTACTTAACACCACGGCAGCTAAATATTAAGCTGATTGCTAATTTTTAATATATTTTTTATTAAAATCAATCAAATTTATGACAATACTGGAAGCTGAAAACCAAATCATATCAGAATTTGAAAACTTTGATGATTGGATGGATAAATATAATTATTTAATTGATTTGGGTAAGTCATTACCTTTGTTGGATGAAAAATTTAAAACAGATAATAATCTTATTTCCGGTTGTCAGTCAAGAGTTTGGCTTCATGCTTCATACATTGATGGGAAAATTTTGTTCAATGCTGATAGTGATGCAGTTATTACAAAAGGAATTATTTATATATTAATAAGGGTTTTATCTAATCAAACTGCTGATGATATAATCAAAGCAAGCTTAGAATTTCTTGATAAGATAGGTTTAAAAGAACATCTTTCACCAACCCGTTCTAATGGATTAAATTCAATGATAAAACAAATGAAACTTTATGCACTGGCTTTTAAAACAAAATTTGAATTTAATGGAATAAAATAATAATTTTGCAAAAATTTTAAAAGCGGTAAAATAACAATGTCTGCCAAACAAGGAAAACTCTTAGCTACTATAAACTTCCCTTCGGATTTAAAAAAACTCAGGGAAGAAGATTTACCACGAATAAGTGAGGAGTTAAGACAATTTATTATTGAAGTTATTTCTGCAAATCCAGGACATTTGGGAGCCAGCCTTGGAACAGTAGAATTAGCAATTGCATTACACTATGTTTTTAATACTCCTAATGATAAGTTAATCTGGGATGTAGGGCATCAGGCTTATGCACATAAAATTTTAACAGGACGTAAGGATGTATTTCATACCAATAGAATGTATAAAGGCATTAGCGGTTTTCCGAAAATTAGTGAAAGCAAGTATGATGCATTTGGTGTAGGACATTCATCAACCTCAATATCAGCAGCCTTAGGAATGGCTATAGCTTCAAAATTAAAAGAAGATAACGGCACTCAACATATTGCTGTTATAGGTGATGGATCAATAGCAGGCGGTATGGCAATTGAAGCACTTAATAATGCAGGTGTTTCTCAGGCAAATTTGCTTATTATACTTAATGATAATGGTATAGCTATTGATAAAAATGTTGGTGCTTTAAAAGATTATCTGACACATATTGTTACATCAAGAACTTACAATAAATTCAAGGATAAAGTATGGCAGTTGATGGGAGGAGGAAGCAAATATGGAAAAAATTCAAGGGCAATTGTTAAGCAATTAGGAAATGCAGTAAAATCCAGCATATTAAAAAAAAGTAATCTTTTTGAAGCATTTAATTTCAGGTATTTTGGACCTATAGATGGAAATGATGTTATAAGACTTACAAAAGTGCTAAAAGATTTAAAGAGAATACAAGGACCAAAACTTTTACATATTATTACTAAAAAAGGAAAAGGATTACCAAAAGCTGAAAATGAGCCAACTACATACCATGCACCAGGTACCTTTGATAAAAATACCGGTGAAATAAAAAAATTTCCTAATAAAAAAAATCTTGCTCCAAAATACCAGACTGTTTTTGGAGAGACTATCATTGAACTTGCTGAAAAAAATGATAGAATTGTAGGTATAACTCCTGCTATGCCTACGGGTTGTTCATTAAACCTGATGATGGAAAAAATGCCTGACAGGGCTTTTGATGTTGGTATAGCCGAACAACATGCTGTTACATTTTCAGCAGGTTTGGCAACACAAGGAATGATACCTTTCTGCAATATTTATTCAACTTTTATGCAAAGAGCTTATGATCAATTAATCCATGATGTAGCTCTTCAGAATTTACAAGTTGTTTTTTGCCTTGACCGTGGAGGTTTGGTTGGCGAAGATGGTGCAACACACCATGGTGCTTATGACCTTTCATATTTAAGAACTGTACCCAACATTATTATTGCATCTCCTCTTAATGAGGAAGAATTGCGAAATATGATGTTTACAGCACAATTGGATGATACAGGGACTTTTGCTATTCGCTATCCAAGAGGTCAGGGTGTTATGCCTGACTGGAAAAAACCTTTTAAAAAATTGGAAATAGGAAAAGGACAAATTATCAGTGATGGGAAAGACCTTGCCATAATAACAATAGGTCATATTGGAAATTATGCAATAAAAGCCTGCCAAAAATTAAAGAAACAAGCTTATGATATTGCTCATTATGATATGCGTTTCCTAAAGCCTGTTGATGAACAATTATTGCATGAGATTTTTAAAAAATTCTCAAAAATAATAACTGTTGAAGATGGTACTATTGTTGGGGGCTTGGGAAGTGCAGTTCTGGAATTTATGGTTGATAATAATTATACTGCTAAAGTTAAAAGATTAGGTATCCCTGACAGATTTATTGAGCAAGGCTCACAATTGGAATTACATACGGAATGTGGTTATCATCCTGAAGGAATAATTTCAAGTGTTAGAGAATTGATAACTGAAAGATAAATTTATTTTAAGCAAAAGAATTAATCACTTCAGACAGTTTTGCAATATTTGGAGGTTTAGTCAGATAATAATTCATACCGGCTTCCATGCTTCTTATTTCATAATCTTTTAAAGCATGAGCTGTAAGAGCTATTATGGGAATGTTGGGATTTAATACATTTTCATTACCTGCACGAATAATTTTTGTTGCTTCAATACCATCCATTTCAGGCATTTCAATATCCATTAATACTAAATCAAAAGGCTCTTTAGTCAAATAATCAACTGCTTCTTTTCCATTAATTGCTGTTTTTGTTGAATGACCCAGTTTTTTCAATATTAAAATTGCTACATGTGCATTAAGTATATTATCTTCGGCAATTAGTATTTTTAATGATTTATTGGTTTTTTTCTTTTGTGTTTTATAATTTATATTTTTTTTTTCTTTATCAATTTGAAGTTGAATAGTAAAATAAAAAATGCTTCCTTTTGATATTTCACTTTCAATCCAAATTTCACCTCCCATTAGCTCAACAAAATATTTGCTGATTGTTAATCCTAAACCTGCTCCTCCATACTTTCTTCGTGGTGAACTGTCTGCCTGAGTAAAATCCTGAAAAATCATTTTTTGCTTTAATTCCGAAATACCAATACCTGTATCTTTAACAGAAAAAAGCAATTTAATTTTATCATCATTTTCATTAATTTTTTCTTTAATATTAACTGATACTGATACTTGTCCTTTTTCAGTAAATTTTGTTGCATTCCCAATAAGATTATAAAGAATTTGTCGTAAACGGCCGGAATCTCCAATGAGATATTGAGGAATATTTCTATTACAATTTAATGACAATGAAATATTTTTAATTTTAGCTTCATTTTTTTGAGCATTAATTATAGATTCTAAAATTGAGAACATATCAAATTTTTCATGCTCTAATTCAATTTTGCCTGTTTCAATTTGAGAAAAATCAATAATATCTTTTATCAGAGAAAGCAAATGATCAGAGGAGTCTTTAACTTTTTTAAGATTTTCCTGTTGTTCTGAATTAAGGTTTGTTTCTAAAGTAAGCTTAGTTAAAGTAGTTATAGCATTTAATGGGGTTCTTATTTCATGACTAATACTAGATAAAAATTTATTTTTATATTCATTTGCAATTTCTGCCTGTTCCTGGGCTTCTTTTCGTTTAATATTTTCTTCTTTTAATTTATGGGTTCGGTCTGATACTCTTTTTTCCAGTTCGGCATTTAGTTGTTTGAGTTTACAGTTTGTTTTAATCTTTATTCTATACCGGTTATATATCACAACAGCTAAGATTATTATTAGAATAGTAATAAAGATGAAATAATTACGTAAATTTTGTTCTTTTGATAAGTTTAATTTTTGAATATCAATATTTTTTTGCAGAATTTCTTTTTCTTTTTCATTTTCTTTTACCCTATATTGAATTTGCAACATTGCAATTTTATTACTTTTGTCCCGGTTGAAAATAGTATCTTTTAATGCAGAATATTCCTTGTAATATTCTAATGCTTTTTTATTATCAGCTTTATATGCATATATTTCTGATAAATGCAAAAGATCTTCATTAACAATTCTTAATAAATTTATTTCTTGTGCTAATTTTTTACTATCATAAAAATATTTTAATGCTTTATAGTAATTTCCTGATTTTTTATATGTAATTCCAATGTTTTTTAAAGTAACGGCAATTAAATTTTTATCACCTGAATTCCTGCTGATTTTTAAAGATATTTGATAATAATGTAATGCTTTATCATACTTGCTCATATTTCGGTATGCATTACCAATATTATTAAATATGCCTGCAGGATTATCACCTTTAAATCCTTCCGTTTTACTAACATCTAATGCTTCTAAATAAAATGACAATGCTTTTTTATTTTGGTTTAAATACCAGAAAATATTACCAATTGAAATTAAGGAATTAGAGATTTGGCTTTTGTCATTAATTTCTTTACTGATTTCTAATGCTTTATAATAGTTTTTCAATGCTTCTTCATTATTTCCTAAATTACGATAAACAACACCTGTATTTATCAAAGAAGATGCGATTCCTTTTTTATTATTAATTTTTGTATTAATCTCTAAAGACCTGAGATGATATTCCAATGAATTATCATAAATGCCAATAAATCTGTAAATTCTGCCAATATTATTCAGCGAAGTAGCTGTGCCTATATCATTTCTTATTTCTTCATTAATCATTAATGACTTCCTAAAATATTCCAGTGCCTTTAAGTTGTCCCCCTGATAACGATAACCTTCACCGATATTATTATATGCCTGTGCTTTGCCCACAGAGTCGTTTAACTCTAAAGATAACTCTAATGCCCTGTTTCCCAGATAAACAGATCTGTCGGGCAAATCATTCAAATATAAAACAGATAGTTTATTTAATACATTAATTTTTTCCGTGCCTGTAACAATATTTAACCTCTTTTCCAAACTATCCTGCTGTATATTGCCAAATATTAAGTTGGAAATAAGAAGAAATAAAAAAATTATATTAATGAATATATAATTCAATTTGATTATGGTTTTTATTTAAAATAAATACAAATATATAAAATTTTTTTATATACAAATATTATGGAAACATAAAATATTAAATTTGTTTCTTTTGTTTTTGTATTTACTTTTGCGTTTAATTTAAAAATTACTAAATTAAATTAATTTTAACTAAAATGGATATAAATATTGTTTTATTTTTAAAAAATCATTAAAAATTAATATATAGTTTCATGAAAAAAATAAGTATTATTTTATTGATTCTTATTAGCTTAAATATT
>JAIOSH010000024.1 GCA_021107685.1 Bacteroidales bacterium
TAACAATCCAGATGCTTGTAGAAAATGCTTTAAAACACAACCTGATATGTGAAGAACAACCATTAATCATAAAAATTTATAACGAAGATTCGAAATTTATTGTGGTTCGTAATAATTTTATACAAAAACCTGTATTACTAAAAATCGGCAATAATTTAATTGACAGGCCGCATGAAATTGTTTCACACAAGATAGGCTTAAACAATATCAGACAACGATACAAATACTTTGCAAAAAAAGAAATAGAAGTAATTTTTGATAAATTTTTTACAGTTAAACTGCCAATGATAAAAAGTACTTAAAGTGTCTAAAGTTATAAGTACTTAGAGTTATAAAAAAAAACTTTAGGCACTCTAAATATTTTAGGCACTTTAGACACTCTAAATACTTTAGGCACTTCAAACAATGAATAAATATTTCTATAATAGCATAATTTTCAGGCTGGCAGCTCCACCCTTATTCGGGATATTGATTTATCTGTTGATATTAATGTTTTTCGATTCGGTTAACATGTTAGCTGAAAATTTTTTCAGCAGGGAAGTTCTTTTCGTAATAAGCCTTACCTATATTTTTTTTGAAGGAAACCGCCTGTTGATTGTTATATTGAATAAAATTTATCCGGTTACAAGGGTATTGAAACTTAGGATAATATTCCAGTATGTTTCTTCAATTCTTTTCACAGTCTTTATTGTAAGTATAATTCTTTATGCTTATTTTACCTATATTGAGGGATTCAGTACAATCCGTACAGAGCTGATTACTTTTAATTCAATTTACCTGTTCACCGGTATTTTTTACAACTTATTCTTTTTTAGTCTCGTATTTCTCAATAAGAAAAACGAATCGAAAGTCAATAAAGAAAAGACACTGCGGGAAAATCTTGAAATTGAATTGCAGTCTTTCAAAAACCAGGTGAATCCCGAATTATTATTTCAGTCGCTGGAAGTTATAATTTGTGAGTTGCACAGGGATAAAAAATCGGCTGATGACTTGATTAACAATCTTTCGAATATTTACCGCTATACTCTTGATAACAAAAATAACGAACTGATCACTTTAAAAAAAGAAATTAATTCAGTGAAACCGATTTATAATTTATTCAAAGCAAAATATGGCAATTCCTTATCACTTGACATTAAAGTTGATGATAATATACAAGTGTTTAATTTAATTCCCGGGACAATGCAATTATTATTGGAATTTGCATTATCGGAAAACATTATAAACGAATATTTACCATTAAATTTTAAAATAAGTAACAACAATAATTCACTGCTGGTAAATTACAAATTGAATAAGAGGATAAACGAAATTAACTCTGTGCAAAAAAGGCTGGATTTTCTTTTCAGGGCATATTCTTATTATTCTGAAAAAGGCTATAAAATATGGAGTGAAAATGGAAATCGTTATTTTGAGATACCTTTGATAGAGGTGAAAGAGGAATAGTCTGTTGAATATATAAATAAATTACAAATGCAAGTAATCAGTAATAAATAACTGGTGATAAGTAATCAGTGACCAGTAACAAGATGCAAGAAAAAAGTAAAAAAAACTAAAGTTCAATATAATCAAAATAAAATGAAGGCACTAATTGTTGAAGATGAAAAACCTGCTGTTGAAAAGCTGGAACAAATGCTCATAAAATACGATCCTGAAATTGAAATATCAGGAGTTTGTACTTCGGTCGATCAAACTGTGAAATGGTTGAATGATCCGGAAAACCAGGCTGACTTGCTATTTCTGGATATTCAACTAACTGATGGTCTTAGTTTCGAAATATTTGAGAGAACTGAAGTTTATACTCCCGTAATTTTTATTACTGCATACAATGAATATGCTATAAAAGCTTTTAAGGTCAACAGCATTGATTACCTGTTAAAGCCATTAAATTATTATGATCTTTACCGTAGTATGGAAAAAATAAAAGTACTGAGAGAAAACCTCCCTGCAAATAAAGAACGAATACAATACGATGAACTGAGCCGTGTTTTATTACAAATGAATAAATCATATAAAACCCGTTTTATGGTAAAAATAGGAGATCATATACGTTCGGTAAAAGCTGAAAATATTGATTTATTTTATGCCGAAGGCAGAATTGTTTACATCCTTACCAACAAACAAAATAAATACATCATCGACTTTAAGTTAGAAGAGCTGGAATCAAGTCTTGATCCGAACATGTTTTTTCGCACGAATCGTTCATTTATTATAAATATCAATGCGATCAGCGATGTTGTGGTTTATTCCAAAAGCAGGTTAAAAATAGAATTAAACCGGGAATTTGAAAAAGAGATTATTGTAAGTCGCGATAAGGTTGCTTATCTGAAAACCTGGTTTGAAGGTTAGATGAAAAAATGTTATTGGCTTTTTTTTTATCAAGTATTTTTATGCGTTTGCCCCATGAACATAAACTAACAATTATTTATTTAAAAAATTAATATTTACCTTTGTTGTCAAGTTAAATAAACTTATATTAAATATGTCAAAAATATTAGTAATAGACGACGAACGGAGTATCCGCAATACTTTGCGTGATATACTGGAATATGAAAAATATAAAGTTGATGATGCTGTCAATGGAATAGAAGGGCTTGAGTTTATAAAAAACAACGAATACGATGTTGTTCTTTGTGATATTAAAATGCCCCGGATGGATGGTATTGAAGTGCTTGACAACATTATTAAAATGACAGATATACCTGTTATTATGATATCAGGTCATGGTACAATAGATACTGCGGTAGAAGCAATTAAAAAGGGTGCTTATGATTATATATCAAAACCTCTTGATCTTAACCGTCTCCTTATTACTATTCGTAATGCATTAGATAAATCAACACTAATTACTGAAACCAGGAATTTAAAAAAACAGGTCAGTAAAACTTATGAAATGGTTGGAGAATCTGATGCAATAATCAATATAAAAGATATAATAGAAAGAGTGGCTCCTACTGATGCACGAGTATTGATCACCGGAGAAAACGGTACAGGAAAAGAATTGGTTGCACGCTGGTTGCACGAAAAAAGCAAAAGGTCAATAACCCCATTTATTGAGGTAAATTGCGCCGCAATACCTTCAGAATTGATAGAAAGTCAACTTTTTGGTCATGAGAAAGGTTCGTTTACTTCTGCAATTAAACAAAGAAAAGGTGATTTTGAACAGGCGAATGGCGGAACTATCTTTTTAGATGAAATTGGTGATATGAGCCTTTCAGCCCAGGCAAAAGTTCTGAGAGCTTTACAAGAGAATAAAATTACACGTGTAGGAGGAGAAAAAGAAATACCTGTTGATGTAAGAGTTATTACTGCAACTAATAAAAATCTTAAAGAAGAAATAAATAAAGGAAATTTCAGAGAAGACCTGTACCATCGTATTAGTGTAATAATTATACAAGTTCCCCCTTTAAGAGATAGGAAAGAAGATATTCCTTTATTGGCAAAACATTTTATGGTTGATATTAGCCAAAATCAAGGGAAACCTGTTATGGAATTTGAAGAAGAAGCTTTTACGGAACTGCAAAAAATACCTTGGACAGGAAATATCAGGGAATTAAGAAATGTTATTGAACGTTTGGCAATCCTTTGCGATGGAACTATTACAGGAAATGATATAATAAAATTTGCACAACCGCTATTTAAAGTCTATCAATAAATCATATTCAAATTTCTGAACTCATCAAAACTACTGAGGTTTGAATTTAGTCAACTGTTTCTTTGTTTTTATCCACAATGACTTGGGCATCTTCACGGGTGCCGAGAAGAATGGCTATCCATTGTGTTTTATCGCTTTGTTCGAGCATAATCTTCAGTGTCATTGTAAGTGGAACAGATAGGAACATACCAACGGTTCCAAGCACAAATCCCCAAAAAATAAGTGAAAGAAAAACGACAAGTGTTGATAAACCCATTCCCTTTCCCATTATCTTTGGCTCAATTACATTCCCTATCATCATATTAACTATAACGTAGCTTCCAATAGTCCATAAGGCGCCTCCAAATCCCAATTGAACCAATGCGAATAATACTGCAGGGACACCAGCGATGATTGATCCGATAGTTGGAATATAATTTAACAAAAAAGCTATTAATGCCCACAATATCGCATAATCAACACCAATAATAAGCAAGCATATCCAAATTAACACACCTGTTAAAAGACTGGTCATTGTTTTTATTCCCAAATAATTACGAATACTATGGCTTATCCTTGTTAAATAATTTAACGATTTTGCCGGGGTTTTTACAATTGCTTTGGTTTTAACCGAAAAACTATTAAGTTCCAGGAGCATAAAAAGAACAATAAAAAAAATTAAAACCGTACTTCCCATTATTCCACCGAGTTTGCTAATCACTGTAGCAGTAAAATTTATTATCTTGCCCGGATCAAGCATTTTTACTAACTGATCATGTGAAATATTTAATCCTTTATCATTCAATGAATGAAAAAGTGAAGATCCCATTTTATTCAGACTCTCTTCATATTTGGGGGCGTCATTTGAAAATTTCACTATTGATTCTCCTATCAACTCGCCAAGTCCAAAGAAAATTAATATAATTCCTAATAAAACAATAACAATAGCAAGTCCATGAGGCACCTTTCTTTTTTCAAGCCAATTAATCGGTTGTGCACATATAATGCTGACAAAAAGAGCAAATAGTATCGGCGTAATAATTGAAGTTGCATACATTACTCCTGTAATGATGATGATAAATGCTGCTATTGTTAATGCAGGTGAGGAATACTGTGGATTTATTCTGCTATTGCTCATAATTTATGATCTACTTTAGTTATGTAATTGTTAAAGCTGTGCAAATTTATTTAAAATTATTGACTTGTTTTTTTGCTATGTTTTTTATTCTCACTTTTTTTGTAGAGATATTCAAGTATATATGAAAAAGCAATAATTCCGATAGCTGCAATTGCCCCTGTTATATTTGTTCCAAATTGCTGATACATAAGAGCAAATAAGGCAATCAAACATAAAATTGCACCTAATAATGAAATATGCTTATTAGAATGTGTTTTAATAGCCAGCTTGTAATTTGTATAGTTCACAATAGTAAATATCAGTAAAAAACCTGCACTTCCGGAAGTTGAAATACTTTCAAGGTTTAATGTATTAGCTATCAATAAAGTCAATAAAGCGGTTATAAGTAAACCTATAGGCTGATTCCAAAAATATTTTGTGAATTCGTGTGGTAATTCATCATCTTTTGCTAATTCGTAATTTACCTTGCTTCCTCCATAAAGTGTAGCATTAATAGCTGAAAAGGTTGAAATTAATGCTGTAATACTTATAATTGTAAAACCGATTATACCAAGCATTGGTTGGGCTGCTACGGCTAAAACAAATTCTTCATCTGTTCCGATTTTATTAAAGGAAACTGAGCCAACCGTAATTATGGCAATAAAAATATAGAGAATGATAACAGAAATTACAGAAATATAAAATGCTCTCGGCACATTTTTTTTTGGATTTTTGATATTTGGCGCTGCATTTGCAATAAGTTCAAAGCCTTCATAAGCTACAAATATCACCATACCTCCACATATTAATTTAAGAGGTGTTTCCCAATTAGAAACATCTAATTGATGAATAAATTCACTTTTTGTAAGCCCGTATAAACCAATTATCACAAAAAGAAAGAGAATTACCATTTTTGTATAAACAGTAATAGATTCGGATATACTTACTGTTTTGAAACTGATATAATTTAGTAATGCTGAAAAAATTATTATGGAACTAATAAAGATGTGCTTATCAACTGAAATATCTCCGGTAATTTTGATTAGATTAGCAGCATAAGAGCCGAATGCGGTAGAATAAAGAGAAAGCATTATGATATAGCTTATCCAAAGCAGATTGTTAGTTCCTCCGCTAAAAATATTTTTTCCAAATCCCTGATTTATATAATTTACGGTACCGCCTGAGTTTGGAAAATAAAGTGATAAACGAGCATAAGAATAGGAAGTTAAAAAGGCAACAATTCCTGCAATTAAAAAAGCAATAGGTGTTCCTCCTTTTGCTAATGTTACTGCTAATCCCAAAACTGCAAAAATTCCACCGCCTACCATTCCTCCAATTCCAATTGAAACAGCTTCTCTAAGTCCTATTTTATTTTTATTCATATTTTTACCAATTCATATAAAACCCAATTAAACCGACAATCAAGCCAATTAGCATATTTAATAATTTAACATATACAAAACTGATTTTTGATTCTGCAATTAATGGTAATGCACCATGACCATCCTGAACAATAGAATTTGCTAATAAAATACTAAACGGAATAGAACCGTTTATAAATAATGTAATAAAGACCATGTGTGGTCCCGACTCGGGAATAATTCCAATTAATATTGCAATTAATAAAATAATTAATTGATTTGATACAACCCATTCATCAATATTAATATGATTTTCAATTAAATTAATAAAGATTAATGCACCAAGAATCCATAGAAAAATTTTGAGTAAATGCCTTTTAATAACATGTTCCCATAAGTGTTCTTTAACAAAATGGTCGGGTACTGTAATAATTATAAATAATGTTATTAAGCTACCCGTTAAAAAAGTAATTCGTTTCCAGTCCCATGTTTTAGTACCTATTTCTCCGATTAAGAGAAAAAAGCAAAATAATACGAAACTAATTATTAGTAAAGCTCTTTCAAAAGTAATATGTCTTAGCTGTGTTGCAATTTTATTTATATCAAAACAGGCACAATCTGCATAAGCTTTATGTATTTCAAAATCATGCTTGAATTTTTTTGGCACAAGTTTTATTTTCTTACTGTAAATATTTATTATAAAACCGGAAAATATAGCAATTGTAAAAATGATGATGTTGAGTTTGATAGCAGTACCGGGTATCATTGCAAATAAAACAAATGCTTCGTCTCCTGAAGTAGCGATCATTACTGTTACTAAGGCAGCAAAATTTACAATTTTATGTGAATAAAGTGATACAATAGTAAATGCACCTAAACACCCTGGTATAACACCCAAAATTGCAGCAAAAATTATCTGAAGCCAGCTTGATTTTTGTAAGATTTTGCTCCAATTTCCCTGAGATTGAACATTTATATATTCAATAATAAGCATTATTATCATAACAAAACTTGTTATCATTAATGCATGTTTGATTATATGTACTATAAATGTCATTCCAGTTATTAAATAAATTTTTCTGATTACAAATTTAAATAAAAACATTTTTATTCAGATTGTTAAAAAATATTTTATTTTTTTCTTGCATTATGAACATATGTTCATTATATTTGTCGAAAATTTATTTATTGTTTAATTTTTTAAAAAAGGAGGTTATTATGCCAAGAGGCGATAAAACAGGTCCTGAAGGTATGGGACCAATGACAGGAAGAGGTGCGGGTTTTTGCGCAGGATTTGATGAACCGGGATATATGAACCAAGGAGGAAACAAAAGAGGTGGGTTTGGAAGAGGCTCTGGAAGAGGTTTTGGTAGGGGCTTCGGAAGAAGCTATGGTAGAGGTTTTGGATATCACGGTATTGCTAATTATCCTGATGTTTCTCAAAAAACTATTCTGGAAAACGATATCAAGATTCTAAAAGATCAACTTAAATCTTTGGAAAAAAGATTATCGGAAACAAAAGAAAACGATTAAAACCGCTTATTAGTTGAACAAGTAAGCAGTAGGCAATATGCAATTCCTAACTGATCAGTTATTAGTTCTATTGCTTATTACCTACCGCCTACTGCTTACTCATTATTCACACACCGCTTAATAATTTTTTTTTTACTCATTCTATCATTGAAATTCATTAGCATTATCCTCTCCGTTTGAAGGAATCCTTTGTACAACCTTCGTCTTGTAATTTGAAGTATTTCAGGTATTTATATTAAATGAAACTTTTTTTTTATATAACAGTATAAAAGTAAGGAGGTTTCTGCTTATGAAGAAAAAACATACAAATTTAAATAATATATTTTTTTTATTTTTAATTTTTTTCCTTTTAGGGAATATTTCTCTTTTTTCCCAACATTCAATTTGGGGAACTTTTACTACCGGTAATTCCGCTCTACCTAATGAAACAATCAAATGTATTGCAATTGACTCTAATGATACAAAATGGATAGGTACGTTTATGAGTGGAATAGCTACTATTAGCAGTACAGGCTGGACTGTTTACAATACAGAAAATTCAATGCTTCCAAATAATTATATCAATACAATAGCTATTGATAATAATGATACCAAATGGATTGGTACTGACGGAGGTGGAATAGCAACATTTGATAATACAAATTGGACAATTTACAATACGGAAAATTCAGATTTACCTTCAAATGTAATTATGACAATAATTTGTGAACCAAATGGTAATATATGGATAGGAACTTATTTCGGAGGATTAGCACGTTTTGACGGTAAAGAATGGAAAATATATAATACAGGAAATTCAGGATTACCGTCAAATAAAGTTGTTAGTATTGCAATTGATACCAATGGTAAAAAATGGATAGGAACTCATGGAGGAGGGCTTGTTACTTATGACGATACAAACTGGAAGGTTTATAATGAAAATAATTCCAAAATCCCTAATAACTATATTTACTCTATTGTTATTGAACCTGATAATACAAAATGGATTGGAACAGGTGGAGGTGGTCTGGCTTCTTATAATGATATTTTTTGGAATGTCTATAATACCGAGAACTCAGGTCTGCCTGATAATAATATACGTCCCTTAATAATTAGTGAAAACGGGCTTATATGGATAGGAACCTATTTTGGCGGTTTAGCTGTTTTTGACGGAGAAAACTGGATAGTTTATAATACTAAAAATTCTGATATCCCTGATGATGAAATTACTTTTATTGCATCAGGAAAATATGACACAAAATGGATAGGAACTGAAAGGTCGGGCTTATATACAGTTAAAGATACAATAAAAGGAGAAATTGATGACATAACTTATGCAACTAATACCAAATCAATAATTTTTAGTAAAAAGAACGACAAACAAACAGGTGACGAAACTGAAATTCCGGATATATACAAACCTGCAGAATATAAAAATAATATTGTTTTTTTGTTAGATGTTTCCAATATTGATAAGGAACCTAAAAAATTGCGATTATTTATCAGATCATTTAAAATGATGATAAATTATAAGCAAACTAAAGGCACGAATTATGGAGTTTCCATATTAACTTATTCCAGCAAAGACAAAACACCCTCAAAATCAACATCCCTTAGTGAGAAACAAAAGCGATTAATTGCTATTACAAATAATGTGAAAATTGAAGGAATTACTCCTTTTAACAAAGGGCTTATGAAGGCTTATGAATTAGCTTCCACAAATTCATTGCCCGGTGGTAACTGCCAGGTCATACTTGCGGCTGATGGAAAAATTAATGATAATGAAAAGCAAATTAAAGAAATTACAAATTCATATTATGAAGATAATAACATAACATTTTCAATATTGTCTTTTGGACGACAATCATGGAAAGAAGACAGAAAAATGAAAAACCTTATTCCAAGAGGAGGAGGTCATTATTATAAGATTGATCCTGTTCGTTTTATTGATAACTGGTCTGCAACATTTCAATTAGGTACCTCAGTTTTCAGGGGTGACATTGACAAAGAAGAAAAGATAGATTTACCGGGTCAGATAGGATTCGCACTTAATAAAAAAATAATTTCAAGTGGATTTTTGAACGGAGGTATTAAAACTCAGTTTAACTGGGGCAGATTACATGGAAAGAAAAAAGGTAATTCTTTTAAAAATAAATATTTTGAAGGATGTTTAAATTTTCAGGTAATTATTAACAGATGGTTTAACAGAACTTTTAAATTCGAAATAATAAGACCTTATGCTTTTGTAGGAATAGGTTTTATTCGATACAGGACTATTTTAAGAGATCAGAATGGCACAATAACAGATTATTATGGTTATTCTTTTGAATCAGAAAATCCAGCATCAAATGTTGATGATCCTGAAAAATGCAAACCTAATGTTGAACTTATCTTTCCTATTGGAGGTGGAGTTAATTATAAATTAAATGATCAAATTGATTTAGAACTTGAGATGTCATCAAGGTTTATGAATAGTGATAAATTGGATGCAAAAGTTTCTCAAAAAAATGATAAATATTTATTTTTTTCAATAGGTATCACATATAAATTTATTCAAAAGGAATTTCTTGCAAATATTCTTAATAAATAATTACAATACATCTTTTAAAACTTCCAGCGGATATTTTACATTACCAAATGGCATAGATACTTGCGCCCCTGCAATGTAAGGCTTTAATTCATTTATTGTTTCTTTTGCAATTTGCAAACCTAAAGTTTTGGCTTGCTCTTTTGTTTTTGTATCATACATTCGCTTCATTATATGATCGGGTACTGAATCACCAGGCACCTCATTTTTCATAAATTCAGCATTACGAATACTCACTACTGTCCATATTCCTGCAATTACACGTATTTTAATATGTTTTATTAGTTGTATGAAATTAATGAAAAGCTTATTATCAAAAACGGGTTGAGTAATGGCAAATTCCGCACCTGCCTTTACTTTCCATTCAAGTCTTTTAATTTCATAGTCAAGGTCAATTGCGCCGGGATTAACTCCGACACCAATAAAGAAACCCGTAGGTTTTTCAATTGGATTTCCACCAAGGTCACGCCCGCAATTCAAGGTATTTACTACATTTGTCAAACCAATAGAATCTACATCAAAAACAGCAGTTGCATCAGGAAATGAACCCATTTTGGGTGGATCGCCGGTAATAATTAAAATATTTTTTATACCGGAAGCATAAGCTCCCAGAATATCTCCCACCATACCTAATAGGTTCCTGTCGCGACAGGCATAATGCTGAATTACTTCAATATCAGTTTGCTTTTGAATGATTAATGAAAGAAAACTTGCACCCATACGGGATAAAGCACGAGGTCCATCAGGAATATTAACAGCATCAACACCGGCTTGCTTTAATATTTTTGCCTGTTCCACCGGTTTACCAGGGTCTGTTCCGCGGGGTGGTACAATTTCAACAGTAGTAACAAATTTATTATCACAGATTTTTTTAGCAAAGGCAGATTTTTCACACTTAGGTAAAGATTGTTCAAATTTTTCGTCTGAAATAACTTTAATGGTTTTTGGTATTTTTATTCTTGGCTGTATCGAATGTATTGACTTGCGCATCTCTTTAGTATAAGTAGCATTTGTTCCGCAACACCCCCCTATAATCCTTGCACCTGCCTGAATAAATCGTCTTGCATATTCACCAAAATATTCTGCTGATGCCAGATAAATATAACGCCCGTCAACATTTTGCGGAATACCGGCATTAGGCATGATACTAATTGGCACATTAACTACATTTACTATTTTCTCTAAGGCTTCCATCATGGTTTTAGGTCCTACGGTACAATTTATACCTACAATATCAGCACCCCATTGCGCCATTTTTACAGTAAATAATTCAGGGGGAGTTCCATAAAGTGAATTTCCATCATTCCCGATTGTCATTTGAGCCATAACAGGGATATTATAATTTTCTTTTAATCCTAAAATGGCTTGTTTCATTAAATTCAAATCAGTAAATGTTTCTAATAGCAATATATCAACTCCACCATCAATAAGTGCTTTAGCCTGTTCAATGAATATTCTTTTAGCTCTTTCTTCTGAAAGAGGACCCCATGGTTTCAAACGTTCATTTATTGGACCAATAGAACCTGCAACATACAAGTCTTCTCCGGCAATTTCCCTTGCAATTTCAGCACCCTGAAAATTAATCTTATATATTTGATTTTCTAATCCATATTTTTGTAATTTCAAACGATTAGCAGCAAAAGTATTTGTTTCAATAATATCTGCTCCTGCATCAATATATGATTTATGAATATCCTTTATCAAATCAGGGCGACTGATATTTAATTCATCATAACAGGTGTTAATATAAACGCCTTTGGCATAAATTTCCGTTCCTAATGCTCCGTCAAAAAGAACAAAATTTTCTTTAACAAATTCTAAAAATGGTTTTCTCATTGTTTATTTATAATTTAAATTAACATTCAGCAATATTTCAGCTTGTTCAAAGTTAATATTTTTCCGTAATGCATAATCTGCAACCTGGTCTTTTCCAATTTTACCAACATTAAAATATTTTGATTTATGATGTGAAAAATAATAACCACTTATTGACGAAGCAGGATACATAGCAAAATTTTCAGTTAATTGTATTTCTGCATTTTTTTCTGCTTTAAGCAAATCAAACAATATTCGTTTTTCAGAATGTTCGGGACAAGCAGGATAACCCGGTGCAGGCCTGATGCCTTGAAATTTTTGCCTGAATAATAATTCAGGTTCCAATTTTTCATTTTTTGCATATCCCCAAAATTCATTTCTTACTCTTTGATGTAATAGTTCGGCAAAAGCCTCAGCTAATCTGTCAGCTAATATTTTAAACATTATACTATTATAATCATCATTGTCATTTTTAAATTCTTTAATCTTTTTTTCCAGTCCAATACCGGTAGTTACTGCAAAAGCTCCAATATAGTCCATAATACCCGATTTTTTTGAAGCAATAAAATCAGAAAGACATAAATTTGGTATATTTGTTTGTTTTTTTTGCTGATTACGTAAAAAATGTAATGTTGTCAGTATTTCATTTCTGCTTTCATTCTTATATATTTCAATATCATCTCCAATTGAATTACAGGGATAGAATCCAATTACTCCTTTTGCTTTAAGTATTTTCTTTTCAATAATTTCTTTTAGTAATTTTTGAGAATCATTATATAATTTTTCTGCTTCCTTACCTTTAACAGGGTCATTGAAAATTTCAGGATATTTCCCATTGAGTTTCCATGCATGAAAAAAGAAAGTCCAGTCAATATATTCACTGATTTTAATTAATGAATAATCAGAAAAAGTTTTATTTCCAATAAATGCAGGTTTAATAATTTTATATTTATTCCAATCAATTTGTTGTTTATTATTACGTGCTTGATTAATAGTAATATATTGTGCTTTGTTTTTTTCAGAGTCATATTTTTCTCTGATTTTTTGATATTTTTCTTTTACTGAAACAGTAAATCTTTCTTTTTTATCTTTTGATAATAAATTTGAGGCAATACCAACACTTTGAGAAGCATCTTTGACATAGATAACCGGAGCTGAATAATTGGGTTCAATCTTCACAGCGGTATGAATTTCGGAAGTTGTTGCTCCACCAATAATTAATGGAACATCTATTTTAAGACGCTGCATTTCTTTAGCTACGTGAACCATTTCCTCCAACGAAGGAGTTATTAAACCGCTTAGACCTAAGATATCAACATTTTCATCCTGAACTGCTTTAAGGATTTTATCAGCAGGAACCATAACACCAATGTCAACTACCTCATAATTATTACAGGATAGAACAACATTAACAATATTTTTACCAATATCATGTACATCACCTTTAACAGTAGCCAACAATATTTTTCCAGCAGAATGGCTTTCTCCGTTAATAGCTTTTTCTTCTTCAATATATGGCAATAATTTATCAACTGCTTTTTTCATAACTCTTGCGCTCTTAACCACCTGTGGCAAGAACATTTTTCCTGAACCAAATAATTCTCCAACAATGTTCATTCCATCCATAAGAGGTTTCTCAATTATTTCAATGGCTTTGCCGTAATGTTTCCTTGCTTCTTCAACATCATTATCAATATGTTCAGTAATTCCTTTTATTAAAGAATATGTCAATCGTTCCTGAACTGTTTTGTGACGCCAATCATCGGCTTGTATTTTTTCCCTGTTATCTTCTTTGATGTTTTCCGCATAAACAATCAATCTTTCTGTTGCATCCTTTCGCCTGTTTAAAATAACATCTTCAACTAATTTTAAAAGGTCTTTCGGAATATCATCATACACCTGCAACATTCCTGCATTCACAATTCCCATATCAAGCCCTGCTTTAATGGCATGATATAAAAATGCTGAATGCATAGCTTCTCTCACAATATTATTACCTCTGAAAGAGAATGATAAGTTACTAATTCCGCCACTGACTTTTGCATAAGGCAGATTTTTTTTTATCCATTTTATTGTATTAATAAAATCAACAGCGTAATTGTTGTGTTCCTCTAATCCCGTTGCAATAGTTAAAACATTAGGGTCAAAAATAATATCTTCCGGTGGAAAATTTACTTCTTTGATTAAAATATTATATGCCCTTTCACAAATTTTATTTTTCCTGTCAAAAGATGTTGCCTGACCTTGTTCGTCAAAAGCCATTACAATAATAGCAGCACCATAATTTTTAATTTTTTCAGCCCTGGTTTTAAAAACTTCTTTACCTTCTTTCAGGCTGATAGAATTTACAATTGCTTTTCCCTGTACACATTTTAATCCTGCTTCAATAACCGACCACTTTGAAGAATCTATCATTACAGGCACTTTAGCAATATCAGGCTCTGAAGCAATCAGGTTCAAAAATTTAACCATTTCTTTTTCCGAATCCAGCATAGCTTCATCCATACTTACATCAATGATCTGAGCACCTTCTTCAACTTGTTTATTTGTTATTATAAGTGCTTCTTCATATTTTTTTTCTTTAATTAGTCTTGCAAATTTTCGTGAACCACTTACATTTGCACGTTCACCAATATTAATAAAATTACTTTCATTATATATTGTCAGAGGTTCAAGTCCGCTAAGTTTTAAATTGTAATTTTTAGGAGGAACTTTTCTTATTTTTGCATTTTCTGCAAGTTTGGCAAATTTTTTTATATGTTCATTTGTAGTGCCGCAACATCCTCCAATAATATTTACAAAGCTGTTATCAAGAAAATCTTTTATATAGATTGCCATTTCATCGGGTGTTTCGTCATATTCGCCGAATTGATTTGGTAATCCTGCATTAGGATGTGCACTAACATTAAATGGAGCTTTATTGGATAATTCTTCAAGATATGGACGCATTTCTTTTGCACCGAGCGAACAATTTAAACCAATACTAAAAAGGTCAGCATGAGAAAGTGAATTCAAAAATGCTTCTGTTGTTTGCCCTGATAAAGTCCTGCCACTTGCATCTGTTATAGTACCTGATATCATAACAGGTATTTTTATATTTCTATTTTTCAACACTTCATTAATGGCAAAAAAAGCAGCTTTTGCATTCAACGTGTCAAAAACAGTTTCTATTAAAAATAAATCAACGCCTCCATCTAAAAGACCCTCAACCTGTTCTTTATAATTTTCAAATAAATCGTCAAAAGTAACTGCACGATAAGAAGGATCATTAACATCAGGGGATATGGATGCGGTTTTATTGGTAGGTCCCATAGAACCTGCTACAAAGCGAGGTTTGGAAGGATTTAATGCAGAATATTTATTAGCTGCATTTCTGGCAATTTTAACAGATTTTACATTAATTTCATATACCAATTTTTGCATATTATAATCCGACATTGAAATTCTGTTTGCATTAAACGTATTAGTTTCAATGATGTCTGCTCCTGCTTCTAAATATTTTTCGTGTATCTCCTTTATTATTTTAGGTTGTGTTAATGAAAGCAGATCATTATTTCCTATTAAATCAGTCGGATAATCTGAAAAACGTTCTCCGCGATAATCTTTTTCCTTCAACTTATATCGTTGGATCATTGTTCCCATTGCTCCATCAAGGACAAGCACCCTTTTGGATATTTCATTATATATATCTTTTATCATAATATCAATAAAAATTTAAAAATATAAAAATATATATTTTATCAATTAAATTCGAAATACAAACTATAAATTAGTTTTTATTACAATATAATATTTACTTTTGCAAACTTAATTAATTTTAAATATAAATTGTAAAATGGACAACTTAATAATTGAAAAAAAATTAACATACAAAGTAGCAGATATATCCCTTGCAGACTGGGGAAGAAAAGAAATAACGATAGCTGAAAAAGAGATGCCCGGTTTAATGTCAATTAAAAAAAAATATTCAAAGGAAAAACCTTTAAAAGGTGCAAGGATAACAGGTTCATTGCACATGACAATACAAACAGCAATATTAATAAAAACATTAGTAGAATTAGGTGCAGATGTCAGGTGGGCGAGTTGTAATATTTTTTCAACACAGGACCATGCTGCTGCTGCTATGGCTAAAAGAGGTATCCCCATATTTGCATGGAAAGGCGAAAGCTTGGATGAATACTGGTGGTGCACTAATCAGGCATTATCATTTCCTGATGGTAAAGGACCTCATTTAATAGTAGATGATGGAGGAGATGCAACTTTAATGATGCATAAAGGATATGATATTGAAAATAACCCTTTATTATTAAATACAAAACCTTCAAATACAGAAGAAGCAGCACTATTAAATATATTAAAACAAATTTATATTGAAGATAATACTAAATGGCACAGGGCTGTTAAGGAATGGAAAGGTGTTTCCGAAGAAACAACCACAGGGGTTCATCGTTTGTATCAAATGATGGAAAAAGGGGTTTTACTGGCACCCGCAATAAATGTTAATGATTCGGTTACAAAGTCGAAATTTGATAATTTATATGGTTGCCGCGAATCATTGGCTGACGGCATAAAAAGAGCTACTGATATTATGTTAGCAGGTAAGGTGGTAGTTGTTTTAGGATATGGTGATGTTGGTAAAGGATCTGCTAAATCAATGAAAGCCTATGGAGCAAGAGTAATTATTACGGAAATTGACCCTATATGCGCTTTACAGGCTGCTATGGAAGGTTTTAAGGTTATAACTATAGAAGAAGCATTAAAAGAAGGAAATATTTTTGTTACTGCATCAGGAAATAAAGATGTGATAACTGCCGACCATATTTCAAAGATGAAAAATGAGTCAATAATATGTAATATCGGTCATTTTGATAATGAAATACAGATTGATAAATTAGAAAAATTTCCAGGAATAAAAAAAGTAAATATAAAGCCACAAGTTGACCAATATATATTTCCTGACGGACATTGTGTATATTTATTAGCAGAGGGTCGCCTTGTAAACCTTGGTTGTGCCACAGGACATCCTTCATTTGTAATGAGTAACTCATTTTCAAATCAAACTCTCGCTCAAATTGAGCTTTGGAAAAACGATTTTAAAATTGATGTTTACAGGTTACCAAAAAAATTAGATGAGGAGGTTGCACGTTTACATCTTGATCAGATAGGTGTTAAATTATCTAAAATGACACCTGAACAAGCCGAATATATAGGCATTCCTATTGACGGACCATATAAGCCTGAGCATTACAGGTATTAGTAATTAACTTCTGATTTTTTACTATTTTCTTTTCTTTCTTCGAGTAGTTGTACCTTTACTTATGGTTTTTTCTTTTTTAAGACCGATAAGGTCATAAGCAATTGGGCTTGCATTAAATAATGATGAATATGTACCTACTACAATACCAACTAATAATGCAAAAACAAAACCTCTTATAATTTCACCACCGAATATAAAAATTATCATAAGTACAATAAATGTTGTACCCGAAGTATTAAAAGTACGTACTAAAGTACTGTTAAGAGCATTATTAATATTAGTTTTTAGGTCTTTCTTATGATAAAGTTTAGTATATTCACGAATTCTGTCAAAAATAATAACAGTATCATTGATGGAATACCCAATAATTGTAAGTATAGCAGCTATAAATGCCTGGTCAATTTCCAAATCGAATGGTAAGACATTATAAAACAATGAAAATATTCCGATAGTAATCATTGTATCGTGGAATAATGCTATAACACCTGCTAATCCATATTGCCATTTTCTAAATCGTGCTGCAATATATACAAATATTACAATTAATGCAAAGACAATAGCTAAAATAGACTTATTCCTGATATCATCAGCAATAGTAGGACCTACTTTTTGTGAACTTAAAATTCCGATTAATTTATCCTCACTTTCAGTATCAGAAACAAAGTCTTTATAATCTATGGTTTGATCTTTATAAAATTGTTTTAGTCCGGCAAAAAGTTTGCTTTGAATAATTGAATCAACTTCCGGAGCATTATTATCAATCATAAATTTTGTTGTGATTTTGATCTGCTTATTAGGACCAAAAGTTTTTACTTCAGGTGTGTAATTATGACCGTCATCATCAACAAAAACTTTCGATAATACGGTTCTTACATCATTAGTTTTCACATCCTGATCAAAGCGAACAACATAAGTTCTTCCACCTGAAAAATCAACCCCAAAATTTAGTCCCCTAGTAACCAATGAAAGAATTCCTAATATTATTATTATTGAAGAGAAAATGTATGCTTTTTTTCGCATACTTAAAAAATCGAAATTAACTTTTGTTAGGATATTTTCTGTAATGCTATTAGCAAAATTTATAGCCTTATTTTTATTAAGAGCCCATGAGAAAATTAAACGGGAAATAAAGATAGCTGAGAATAATGAGGATAAAATACCTATTATAAGTGTTGTAGCAAATCCCTGTACTGGTCCTGAACCAAATATGTATAATACTATACCTGTTAATAAAGTTGTTACATTACCATCTATGATTGCAGAATAAGCATTTTTATAACCATCGTTTATAGCTAAACGCATTCCTTTACCTGCCCTGATTTCTTCCTTAATTCGTTCGTAAATAATAACATTTGCATCAACAGCCATACCTAAAGTCAAAATAATACCTGCCATACCCGGTAATGTCAGTACCGCACCGAATGAAGCAAGAACACCGAATAAAAAGAAGATATTTGTTACAAGTGCCAAATCTGCAATCCAACCTGCCCTGTTATAATAAAAAATCAT
Organism: Bacteroidales bacterium; assembly: GCA_021107685.1. GTDB lineage: Bacteria > Bacteroidota > Bacteroidia > Bacteroidales > SMBSF39 > SMBSF39. The sequence goes on from JAIOSH010000024.1 coordinate 18,793, forward strand.
ATAAAACAGAACGAGTATAAAAGCAACAACAAAAGACCACAGACCTGCATTAATAGCTTCATGACCGAGTGATGGACCAACAACCGCTTCTTCAACAATTCTTGCAGGTGCAGGTAATTTACCCGCTTTAAGGATATTTGCCAGATCCTTTGCTTCTTCAACAGTAAAACCCCCGCTAATTGATGATTGTCCATTTGGAATTTCATTATTTACATTTGGGAAAGAATAAACATAATCATCAAGTACAATTGCAATCTGTCTTCCAATATTTTCACCTGTTAATCTTTTCCATATTCTTGCGCCATCAGAATTCATTGACATTGTAACCTCAACTCTTCCGTTTTGGTCATAATCCTGACGGGCATTAACAATAACATCACCGCCTAAAGCTGCTGAACCATCCCTTGATGAAACTTTTAAAGCAATTAGTTCTAATACTTCACTGCCTTCTTGTCTTGGTTTTATTGTCCATTTTAATTTCAAATCTCGTGGGAAGATGCTTTTTGTCTGTCTTAGCATTTTATTGATTCTTGCAGTATCTTTAATAGCAGCATAACCAACTACTGCTGTTTCAGCAGGATAATATTGTCCCTGTTCATTCTGAACAACAGCCGGTGATAAATAAGCATTCAAAGGATTTTTTCTGGAATATTCTTCAAAAGATTCCTCTGCTGAAATATCAGTTGTATCGCTCTCTAACTGCTCAAGTAATGATGTTTCTGATGTAGTATCAGCCTCGGTTTCAATATCTGATATATCTGATTTTTCTTGAGTGATACTATCTTCAACTTCTTTTGTAATTGTTTCTGCTTCTGCTTCTGCATCTTCAATTTCTTCTTCCTCTGTTATTATTGATCTTAATTTTTTATTTGCTTCTGCAAAATATTGGTAAACTTCAGGGTATTTATAAGTTTCCCAAAATTCAAGCTGTGCAGTACCCTGTAATAATTTACGAACTCGTGCAGGTTCTTTTATTCCCGGTAATTCTACTAAAATCCTGCCGGTAGTTGTTAATTTCTGAATGTTGGGCTGTGAAACTCCAAAGCGGTCTATACGTGTTCTAAGAATATTAAAGGCTCTGTCAACAGCACCTTTTGTTTCTTGTCTGATAATAGCAAGAACTTCTTCATTGCTTGTAGTTATTGTAATACCTTTATCTTTAAATTCATATAAAAAAACAGAAGCTAACTTAAAATTAGGATCTATTTCAGTTATTGTTTCTCCAAAAAGTGTTACAAAATCTTTTTGACTGTCTTTTTGTTTTTCATAAGTTTTTTTAAGTGCTTCAATAAAAACCGGATTTTGGCTTTTACCTGATAACCCCCTGACAATGTCTCCGATAGATACTTCTAAGGTTACATTCATTCCACCTTTAAGGTCAAGACCAAGATTGATTTCACGTTCTTTACATTCTTTATAAGTATATTTTCTTATAAGAATATTATAAATAACTTGGTTTGACATTGAATCAAGGTAATAATTTTCCCTGGCCTTAGATATTGAATCCAGGTAAAATCCTTCTTTTAATTCATCTCCCCCTGCAAGTTTTTTTGATAAATCTATTGTTACTTCTTGATTTGCATAATTTTTTGCTTTTCTTTCTACATTATTTGTAAATAAAGTAAATGATAACTGAAAAAGACATACAACAGCAAATAGTATTGCAAAAAATTTAATAACTCCTTTGTTTTGCATTTTTTTTATATTTTTTAATTATTAGGGATGGATAAAAATTTTCTTAAATAATAATTTAAATTACTGATTTTCTTAAAATTATAAAATTTAATTTAAATATATCCAACTCCTGTAATACGGTTATTTTTTGAGGGTGCAAATATAGAATAACATTTATTAATTAACAATTATTTATTATTTAATTTATTTACACCTTGATTTTCATGGCTAAATAATATTTTGATGTGCTGGGGAAATATTTTGGTCGGACAATTCCTTTACTTGTAATAGCAAGAAGGAGCTTATATTTTATTGCTAAACCCTTTTTGAATATAGTAATATAGCATTTGCA
>JAIOSH010000552.1 GCA_021107685.1 Bacteroidales bacterium
AATAAAATCTACCTTATTTTCTTCTGTGTCAGCTCCTAATATATCGGTAATTGTTAAACTTACATCATAATCTCCACATAGATTATAAGTAACAGTTGGATTTTGATCATTTGATGTATCTGGATCTCCGCCTTCAAATGTCCATGCCCATGTTTCAATATAATTAATTGAATTTGGTTGAAATTGGATTGAATTTCCCGGTGTCAAATATTCTTCACTTACAGAAAAATCAGCATCAGGCTGTGGAATGACCAAAATATAATTTTGTTTCTCTAATTCATCAGAGCATCCAAAATTAGTAATAATTTCAAGTGTAACATTATAATCTCCAATAGCATTATAAGTAATAGTTGGATTTTGATCATTTGATATACCTGGATCTCCACCTTCAAATGTCCATATCCGATTTTCAATATTTCCAATAGATTCATCAGTAAATGTTATAGAGTTCTCAACGTGAATCGTTTCAGGAACTCCTAAAAAATTTGCTATAGGATTGGGATGAACAGTAAGTATTGCATCATCAGTACTGTCACCACACGGAGAATAAACTGTTAATGTTAAAGTAACATCATCACCCGTAAAATCTACAGGTGGGGTATAAATTGGATTTATAATTGTATTATCTGTAAAATATCCATTCGAATTATCTGTCCATTTTAGTGAATCATAATTTGATGCAGATGCATTATTAATTTGATAATTTCCCGAAGAACAAATTGATGCATCATTACCGGCATTAACTTCCGGTAAAAGATTAACAATTAATCTTGCGGAATCAGAAGTTAGTGTATCATTACTAATACTAATATAAACATTACATCTATACAAATTACTATCTAAATCAGCAGAAATCACAGGAAAAATTAACGAATCATTTGTTGGATTCGGGTATCCACTAAAACAAAAATACCAATTATCACCATCATCATCGCTATATTCCCATTTATAAGTGCAATTACCAGTAGAAGAAACTTCAATATAAAATAAAGCGTCATCGTTAACACAAGTTGTGTCATTTACAGGTTGCTGCGTAATATTTTGAGAACATAAATAATTACTACAAAAAAAAGTAAATAAAAATAATAAAGTAAATAATTTTTTCATACGCTTTAAATTTTAAGAGTTGAATACATATTTAATAGTTATATTGTGTACGTATAATAATTGTAAATAAAATAAATGGCAAATACTATAAATATTAAAAAAAATATTTATTAATATATTAGTGTTTTTTGCTAAAAAATAATGGGAGATAAAATTATATTAAAGTAAGGAATTAAAATGGCATAATTAAAGTTAATGTATGAACACATATGTTTTATGTATGAATGCATACTTATTCTGTATAAACGAAATAAAAATTTTAACCTTAAAATAACAATTTAATAAAAATCGGCAATTAATCATGTAGTGTTTTTATAAAATCAGGATATATGAACTTTTTGAGATTAATATATTCAATACTAATAATGAATAAAGCCGGGAAAATTCCCGGCCATTATTCAAATCGGTTAAGTTATACCGATTATCAATCAAAATGTCGCATTTATTCACTTCGTTCTAACTGCTCCTTTGATTGTATATCGGCATTTACCATTGTAAAATTCAAAATTCTCTGTATGTCATTTTGAAAAACAATTGGTATTATTCCTTGTAGAGTTGATCTTCAGCAGAACTCTGTTCCGTTTCATTTAATGTTGTAAAAATATTAAAAAAATATTATTTTTTTTCTTTATACCTAATTTTTAATTACTTTCTTAATTACAATTCTTTCTTTATCAAATAATCTTAAAAAATAAACTCCTTTTTTCAATTTACTTGTATTAATTGAATTATTGTGTTTATTGACCGTTTTTTCATATAGGATCTGACCATTAACGTTATACAAAATAGTATTATATTGCCCCGTTAATCCTTCAATATGTAATTTATCTTCACATGGATTTGGATATAATGAAATTTCATTAATTAAATCCATATTTGCTATATTTGTCATATTAAATAATTCCTCAACTTCGCTATCAGTAAGTGCTTTATCAAATAATCTAATCTCATCTAATTTACCTCTAAAGCTTCTGCTTGCATATTTTTGCATTCCCATTTTTAATTTAGTATTGGGATTATAAATAACATCTCCATTACTCTCCTCAACATATTTTACAGTATTTAAATAAACCCTTAATTCTTCATTGGGCCCATCAAAAACCCCTACCAAATGATACCATGTATTTACATTGTATGGAACTTGCAAGTTAGTGTGATTAGAGTTTGAAGAATTGTGGGTAACAGTAAAAATAATCTGATTATTACCTGTTTGGAAACCAAATACTGTCTGATCGCCATGAGGGCTACCATGAGTTTTCAATATTATTCCACCATCAAACATTTGATCTGGATAAAAATATATCCAGCAACTAATTGATGCTTCATCATGTAAGCTTACAGAAGGAGCTTCACAATACTTGCCGGTCGTTCCATTATTGAATTCATAACATTCATTAAACATACCATTATTGTTTGGTATTGCACCATAGTTAGTCCAATCGTAATTGCCAAGTTCGTCAATTAGATTTCCATCCATTTTCCAATATGCAATTATATCCCCACTTTTTTTTGTTTGTGAAAAAGTAGAAGAAATCAAAATAAAAGTGAAGGCAAAAAACACACATAATACTTTTCTCATTTTTTTAAATTTTAAGTTAGTAATTTTATTTTAAATAAATAATTGTTGATGATGTAAAAATAGAAGCAGTTATTTTCTAAAAAAAGTAAAATCTTACTTATTGTATAAACCCCATAGTTTTAAGCATGAGAGTATTGGAAATATGTATAAACGAAGTTTTTAATTTAAAGAAATGAATATTAACCCGAAGTTTTCCCCAGAACTTTCAACCTTTCCTTACTAATTGCTAACTCAATCTCCTGAATACCATTTAGCAGGATTACTTTTTTGGCTTTTTTATTAACTGAACTGAGGAAA
>JAIOSH010000315.1 GCA_021107685.1 Bacteroidales bacterium
ATTTTTTTGAAAGAAAAAAATGTTAACAAAGGTATTCGTATTTCTTCTGAGAATTTTTGCAGTTATAAAAACATCAATGTTTTTCCACTTTACGCAGTTAATAATGTGTTGTATTTATAAAAACACCAAAGGTTGTCCTGTCTTTACCGATGCTGCACATTTCGACTTCGCTCAATGTTCCGTATGTGCCTTTATACCTCTATACCCTTATACCATTTTTTTAATCTATCCTCAAAGTTAGAAAATAGGAATTGCTTAATAAATAGATTAGTTACCAAACTTTTTTCATCCTCCTTTAACATCTTTTAACATAAAACTAAATAATTCATAAAATATCATAATTTATCTTTGCGTTGTTAAAACAATAAAAAAAATAAATTACGATAATGAAAACAGATATTAAAGAATTAAATGAACGCATACAAAAAGAAAGTGCATTTGTTGATATGGTTAATATGGAAATGCACAAAGTTATTGTAGGACAAAAAACTATGATTGAACGATTGCTTATTGGTTTACTGTCAAACGGACATATTTTACTTGAAGGTGTTCCGGGTTTGGCAAAAACACTGGCAATAACATCGCTGGCAAAAATTATTGATGCAAAATTCAGTCGTATCCAGTTTACTCCTGACCTTTTACCTGCTGACTTGATAGGAACAATGATATATAGCCAGAAAAAGGAAGAATTTATTGTTCGTAAAGGACCTGTTTTTGCAAATTTTGTCCTGGCTGATGAAATTAACAGGTCTCCGGCAAAAGTTCAGAGTGCTTTATTAGAAGCTATGCAGGAACGTCAGGTTACAATAGGTGAGCATACTTATCCTTTAGAAGAACCATTTTTAGTTCTTGCTACACAAAACCCAATTGAACAGGAAGGAACTTATCCCCTTCCCGAAGCACAGATTGACCGTTTTATGTTAAAAGTGATTATTAATTATCCGGAAAAAGAAGAAGAAAAAATGATATTAAGGCAGAATATACTAAATGTCTTTCCGGCAACTTCAACAATTCTTAAACCTGAAGATATTATCAAGGCAAGAAATATTGTAAGGGAAGTTTATTTGGATGAAAAAATTGAGAATTACATTACTGACATTGTTTTTTCTTCAAGGTATCCGTCTAAATACAGACTACCTAAGTTTGAAGGAATGATCAATTTCGGTGCTTCTCCACGTGCAAGTATTAATCTTGCTCTTGCTGCAAAGGCTTTTGCTTTTATTAAACGCAGAGGTTATGTAATACCTGAAGATATAAGAGCCGTTGCACACGATGTTATGCGACACAGAATAGGTTTAACCTATGAAGCTGAAGCCGAAAACATTACTACTGAAGATATTATTAATGAAATCCTGAATACTGTTGAAGTACCCTAAACCAAAATTAGTGTCATGTCAAACGTCAGAAGTAAGATGTATCATGTCTCCTAAGGAAGTTCTTACAGGCAAATGTATTATATAATTTCTGATTTTGAGATACATAAAACATTAATTCTTAAAAATCAAATAGTTCAATTATTAAAAAAGTGGAAGCATCAGAATTATTTAAAAAGGTTAGAAAAATTGAGATAAAGACACGTGGTTTGTCAAGCCAGATATTTTCAGGACATTATCACAGTAGCTTTAAAGGAAGAGGTATGGCTTTCAGTGAAGTCAGAGAGTATCAGTATGGAGATGATATCAGAAATATTGACTGGAATGTTACAGCACGTTTTAATCACCCTTATGTTAAAATCTTTGATGAAGAACGTGAATTAACTGTTATGCTATTAGTTGACGTAAGCGGTTCAAATGAATTTGGAACTCAAAAGCAACTTAAAGAAGAACAAATGACTGAAATTGCCGCAGTCCTCGCTTTTTCAGCTATTCAAAATAATGATAAAGTTGGTGTTATCTTTTTTAGCGACCATGTTGAAAAATTTATTCCGCCCAAAAAGGGAACCTCACATATTCTCAGAATAATTCGCGAATTGATTGATTTTAAACCTAAAAGTCAAAAAACTAATATTGCCGAAGTTTTACGTTTTTTGACAAATGCAATCAAAAAACGTTGTACTACATTTATTATTTCCGATTTTATTGATAAAGGTTTTGATGATGCCTTAAAAATTGCTAATAATAAACATGATGTTGTTGCTTTAAGAGTTTACGATAAGAGGGAAACAGAGATACCGAAAATAGGTATGGTAAAAGTTTTTAATAAAGAAACAGGAAAAAAAATGTGGGTAGATACATCTGATCCAAAACTTAGGAATAATTATAAAATCTGGTGGAAACAAAATGAACAATATTTAAATAATCTCTTTTTAAGAAGTGGGGTTGATGTCGCAACAATTAGTACTGACCAGGATTATGTAAAACCATTAATGAACTTATTTAAAAAAAGAGAAGCAAGATTTTAATATCGAAAATTGTAAAATGAAAAATATAAAGAATATACTATTAATTATTTTCCTCTTGTTTTTTTGTAAACAATTCTTTGCTCAAAATACAGAAGCAATTGCAACTATTGACACAAATACTATTCTAATAGGAGACCAAATTGATCTTAATCTGAAGTTTACCTACCCATCTTCATATTTAATAACATGGCCTTTGTTTAATGATACAATTATTAAAGAAATTGAGATAATTAAAAAAGCAAAAATTGACACAATTTATTCGGAAAATAATGAATTGACCACCCTAAGTCAAAAACTTACTATTACTTCGTTTGATTCGGGATACTATGCTATACCACCAATACGATTTTTATATAAAGAACACGGTGATACTAATATTTATACTGAAGAAACACAGGCTTTACTATTAGAGGTTATAACAATACCGGTTGATACGACTCAGGCATTCAAAGATATTAAAGTCCCGATTAAAGCTCCTTATACATTCAGGGAGGCAATGCCATGGATATTAATAGGAATAGCGGCAATACTTATTACATTATTAGTTATTTATTATATTAGAAAACATAAAAAGGCTGAACCAATTTTCAGGAAGCGGATAAAACCCAAATTACCACCACATCAGGTTGCATTAGATGCACTTGAAAAACTAAAATTAAGCAAATTATGGCAAACAGGTAAAATTAAGGAATATCATACTGAATTGACTGATATTATCAGAACATACATTCATGACAGATTCGGAATACATGCTATTGAAATGACTTCCGATGAAATTTCGGATGCTATTATCCGCACTGTAACCAATGAAGAATTACAGAAAAAACTAAAACAAACTCTTATTCTTGCCGACCTTGTCAAATTTGCCAAAGAACAACCTTTACCTTTAGAACATGATTCAAGCTTGAACAATTCAATAGCATTTGTAAAAGGAACTATTCTCGCTCTTGAAGATGCTACAACTAAAAAAAATGAAATGGAAACAAAAACGAAAATAAATAATGAACAATATTGATTTTGCATATCCGTATTTTCTGTATTTTTTACTTGTAATACCATTACTAATTTTATGGTACTGGTTTAAATATAAAAAGAATAATGCAGATATACAGGTATCAACAACAGAAAGTTTTGAGAATACACCCAAAAGCATACGGCAGTATTTATTTCATGGTTTGTTCGTTTTAAGAATATTAGCAATTGCATTATTGATTATAGCTCTTGCAAGACCCCAAACAAGCACAAGCAGGCAGGATATAACAATAGAGGGTATTGATATAGTTATGGCACTTGATGTTTCAGGAAGTATGCTTGCACAGGATCTAAGACCAGACCGGCTTGAAGCTGCAAAAGATGTTGCAATAGATTTTATTCTCGGAAGACCTAATGACAGGGTGGGTTTGGTTATTTTTAGCGGGGAAACTTTTACTCAATGTCC
>JAIOSH010000419.1 GCA_021107685.1 Bacteroidales bacterium
CCATCACTATCCTGCACTCTGAAAAATATTTCATGGAATCCAAGTGATAGAGAAGTAATATCAATTACATAATCTTCATCAATATCTAATCCTGAAGTAACCGGTAAAGAAGTTCCGCTACCAAATCCGGGGTCGGTATCGAAAAAATATTCAAATGCCACAACATCTTTGGTTGGAGGTGGTGGATCGGGTTGCCTCATTTTGAAAATATCACGTTTATCAGTGAGACTCCATACGCCATTACTATCCTGCACTCTGAAAAATATTTCATGGAACCCAAGTGATAGAGAAGTAATGTTAATGACATAACTTTCGTCAATATCAAGCCCTGTGGTAACAGGTAGAGAAGTTCCGTTTCCAAATCCGGGGTCGGTATCGAAAAAATATTCAAAAGCCACAACATCTTTTGTTGGAGGTGGCGAATCAGGCAGCCTCATTTTGAATATGTCGCGCATATCAGTGAGGCTCCAGTGTCCAAGCGTGTCTTTAACACGAATGAATAACTTGTGAAACCCAAGGGATGTTGATGACATATTAATTGAGAAGTTTTCGTCAATGATAGTGTCTGCTGTGAGCGGAATGGTGGTTCCGTTCCCAAATCCCGGATCATTATCCAAAAAATATTCTATGGTAGTGATCTCCGGTGTTTGAGCAAACAGTTTCAACTGCCATAGCATTATTGTAAACAATAATACTAAAGGAAATAAAATAAATTTCCATTTCATAACAGCCCCCATTAATTATGTGATTTTGCTTTGATGTTAACATCTATAGTTACATTATCACTTCCATAGTTATTTAAAGTAACTTCCCAAATAGCAGGAATAGCCGGTAAACATGAAATTCTGTAAGGATGGTCGGCACCATACATGCCGCAATCTTCACCGAACAAGCCTGCACCAAGAGCAGGTGAACCGGCTGCAAGTTGCATACCGTTATCAATACCACTGGTATGGTCAACAAATACCGTTGCCATATCAACATTTTCCTGATTTCCGTTTTCAGTTCCAAATTGTGTGCTGTTACCTATATTGTTGTTGTAATATGAACCATTGGGTGTATAAGTACGATTTATCATAATATTATTATAAAATTGGGTTTCTTTAGCATTTACATTGCCATCAATAACATTTTGATAAATTGATACGTTATCGGCCAATACTGTTGAAGAAAGCCTAATGGCGTAGGTAGCAGTATAGGAAAATTTGGTATAGATGTAATTATTCCTGATTATCAAATTGCTTAGATTGGCACCGGTAGAATAAATTGCACAATGTGCATAATACTGATAAAGTGCATTAATGTATATCCAGTTATTCTCAATAAGAACATCGGAGCAGTTTGCTGCAATAGTAATTCCGTAAAAAGTTGCAACAGTACCAGTACTTGTATAAAACCTGTTCCTTCTGATTGTAATATCAGAAGTGTTTATGCTGATATAAGTTTGCTGAATTCTAAGCCCTTCTAATATGCTATTTTCAGACCCACTATTTAATAAAATAGTACCAACCAAAGAAACTTCTTTGTAAGCTTGTGTGGAATCGTTCTCATTCAGAAAATCACCGGCACCGATAATCACAAGTTGTTTTGTACAGGTGAGGCTACCATAAGCATTTGGACTTCCTTCAATGTAAAGGGTGTCGCCGTTTAAAACACCTGCATCATCATGTGCAGCTTGTAATGTTGTAAAATCTGCATCTGCATTTGCACGGTTGTTAACTCTCCATACTGTTGCAGAAGTCATTTGGGCAATCATAATTATTGCCGTTGCGATAATTGTCATTTTTTTTCTCATAATAAATTTGTTTTTAAAGATTAATAAAAGAATTTAATTGTAATGATAATTTCTGTGTTATTGTTTTTTTTGAAATTTGTGAACATATATTTTTTCATTGGAATAAATATTCAGTAAATAAAGCCCTGAAGAAAGCTCAGATACATCTATTTGATGTAAGGAATTTTTACTTACAGTTTGCTGTTTTAAAATCAGACGTCCAAACATATCATGAATCTCAATTCGTGAAATTTCATCTGACTTTAAATTAAAATAAATACTATTGCTGACAGGGTTTGGGTAAATTGAGAAATCAGCGGGAATAATATTTTTTCCAACAGTAGCTGAACCTGTAAAAAGCAGATTTACTTCCTGTTCGGTCAGTGCCCTGTCATAAACCCTAACTTCGTCAACCGCTCCGTCAAAAAACTGTCCGTACGGAGTATTTCCAATTAGGGTAGTCGATTCGGATGCATCAGCGAGGTAGTCAATTCCTGTAATGTCAAGTTCGGTGTCGTTATTTACGAATGTACCGCCTGTAGGCCCAAAGACATCGTATTTAACAAGGGCTTGTTTCTCGCCATCAACATAAATTAATGCTCTGTTAGCTTCTTTGTTTACAATAGAAACAACATGATGCCATTGCCCGTCTAACCAGGTATCATCGGTACAAATACCAATGCAATTAGTAGTATTAAACGAGCCATCAGCTCCCACACACAATATTACCCTGCCGATGTCCCAGTTTAGCCCGCATAAAATCCCCGGCGCCCAGGCACCGCATCCATTCATGATTACGGACATATAGATTTTATCTGAAGCTGTGTTAAACCAGTAAGAAATCGAAAAACTTCCCTGCCCAAAACTAAAAGCATCTGTATTTAACAGATCAAC
>JAIOSH010000245.1 GCA_021107685.1 Bacteroidales bacterium
AACCACAGGTGAAACCTGTGGTTAAAAAGTAAAAATCACATTACAGAACCCTGAAAGGGTTAAACAATAAAATTTAGAGTCCTTATATTCCATTTCGTACCGAATCGTCAGCCTTGCTTTTGGCAATGTTACCCCTAAAAATTGGAAAAAAGTAAAGCAGTATGATAATTAAAAGTATAAAATTCCCCATAACATATTGTTACATAATAATATATAAAAATTAAAATGCAAAAAACAAACAATTTTGAATTTCTAACATTATGAATTTGTAATAATTATGAAGTCCAGATTAATAGTTAATTAATATTTGAAAATTATAAAAAAAAATTTGCTTTTAGCTTTATAGTTTATTATATTTGTTTTTTATTTAAAATTAAAAAATATGAAAAATAAAAATTTACTTACAGCAATTCTTTTACTTTTTATTATAAATGTTATGGCTGAGGATACTATTTATGTTTCATGGCGATGTTCAAATCAACAGTTTATTACAATAGACACATCAAAATATTACCAGTTTGATGTGGAACTGTCATGCTCTCATACCGAAACATATATAAATGTTATTCAGTTATATATGGATTATAATACAACGGTTTTTGGTACTAATATAGTAGCGAACGATAAATTATCATATACTAAACTTCCGCTATTACAGGGTGATATTGGAGGTATAGATTTTTATTCAACATATTATGGAGACAATACTTCAAATATTTTTACTTTTATTGCAGAAGCAAATATTGTATGTCCTTTTGATCCATCATTTTGTATGAATGAAATTCCTCAAAACCCTGCGTGGTCAGGCTTATATAGGTTCCAAATAAAAATCCCTGATATTGATTCTATTAATCCCGGAATTCATTTTTACGAAGAAATAATGAACTTAGGTCAATATTTTGTTAACCAAAATTATGCAACAATTAATTATCAAAATATTTTTATGAATGTGATTGCAGCATTCTGCCAAGTGACCCTTACATTCATCTAAACCTGAAAGTTAATCTTGAAGGTCCTTATAATGAAATGGAAATGAATACTGCTCTTAACATAGCAGATGTCATTCCATTGAACCAGCCTTATAATATTCCACCATGGAACTATAATGGCAATGAACAGGTATTATCAATTACTAATCCTGATATTGTCGATTGGATATTAATTGAATTAAGAGAAACACCTTATGGTCCTGATTCAGCCATCAGTTCTACTATATACGACCGTACAGCCGCTTTTCTTTTAAAAGACGGAACAATAATCAATTGGATAGACCAGGATAGTAATTCTCTTCCTGAAATATATGGTGAAGTTTTTGAAAATCTTTATGTAGTAATATGGCATAGAAATCATTTGGGTATAATGTCTGCACTCAGCCCGGAGAAGATGAAAATATATAATCAGTCTTATTATATATATGATTTTACAACAGGGTGTGATAAAGTTTACTATGAAGATTTTTCATATAAGGAAGTCAGTCCCGGTATATGGGCAATGATGGGTGGAGATGGCAAAGCAGACGGGCAAATCAATAATCAGGATAAAATTGATGTATGGGCTTTTCAATCGGGAATGTCCGGTTATTTAAACGGAGACTTTAATCTAAATGCCCAAACAGATAACACAGACAGATTGGAAATATGGTCGCCTAATGTTGGATCAGGAGCTAAAATTCCGTAAGAGGGGTTTTAATGCTATAATTCTAAAAAAAATTTTAATTCCTAACAGGATTTTCAACTACCTGTAATTTTCTATTTGATGATAAAATCTCATTTTCACAGTTTTTTCTTACATCCCCCAAAAACTTATTAACAGTTTAATCAAAAGCAAATCAGGATATTATGACATTTAAGGTAGCTTGTAATAAATAATATTTAAAAAAAATAGTACTTTGTCTTGCATAGTACTAAAATATGTATTATGTTTGCCGCATGAATATCGAAAAAACAAAAGCACAAATGCGAAAGGGGGTACTGGAACTATGTATCCTTTCAATTATTTCAGAAAAGGATGCCTATGCATCAGATATAATTGAGAAATTAAAATGTTCAAAATTAATAGTAGTTGAAGGAACACTATATCCATTGCTGACACGCCTGAAAAATGAAGGTTTGTTAAGTTACAGATGGGAAGAATCTAAATCAGGACCGCCCAGAAAATACTATAAAATTACCGAAATAGGTGAAAAGGTTCTTAAAGAACTAAATATTAGCTGGCAGGATTTGGTTGCGGCTGTTAATGATATTACAAAAAATAAATCAAAAGTAAAAACAAAATAATATATAAACTATGAAAAAAACATTCTCAATTAATATAAACGGAATAATTTTTAATATAGATGATGATGCTTATGATAAATTAAGTGCATATCTTAATAGTATAAAAAAACATTTTATAAATGTAGAAGGCAGTGATGAAATATTTTCAGATATAGAAAGCCGTATTGCCGAAATTCTTCAAAATAAGATAAATGAAAATAAGCAGGTAATTACAATTGATGATATTAATGTAGTAATTGCTATTATGGGACAGCCTTATGAATTTGGAGAGGAAGAAGATGAACAGGGTAGGAGAGAAGGAGCTTATTATGAAACAAGAGATGCCAAACGATTATACAGGGATACTGAGAATAGGGTAATAGGTGGTGTATGTAGCGGATTAGGAGCTTATTTCAGATTAGATCCGCTTTGGTTCAGACTGGGATTTCTTATTGCTTTAATCACAGGATTCGGGATTCTTGTATATCTTGTTTTATGGATAGCTGTTCCAGAAGCACGAACTACTGTCGAACGGCTTGAGATGAAGGGAGAGAAAGTCAATGTCTCAAATATTGAAAAATCAATACGTGAAGAATTCAATCATTTAAAAAATAAATTTAATGACATTACAAATCAGGCAAAGCAATCCTATAAAAAAAATAAAGTTCCTAAAACCATTTTTGAGGATATCCTGAATATATTTGTAAGTATATTTAAAATATTCCTGAAAATACTGGTGATATTTATCGGTATTATTTTATTTATTATTGGAATATCGCTGATAATAGCATTTCTGGCATCGTTTTTTGGATGGGGAGGTTTTGTTTTTTTTAACCACTGCGATATTATTACTTTTCCTTTACCTGTATTTGCCGATATGCTTTTTAATAGTGTTAATAATATCGGATTATTCAAAGTTGGCTTGTTTTTCCTGATTGGAATTCCATTGATATTACTGCTTTATAGTGCGGTCAGGTTGATTTTTGGACTGGAACGAATTAAGTTTGTAGGAATTACTGCATTTAATTTCTGGATTGTAGGATTAATTTTTACAGTATATTTTGGTTTTAAAATTTTTAGGAGTTTTAAGTATGAAGTTGCTGTAAAAGAAGTTTACGAAATTACCCAGCCTACAAAAGACACAGTGTATATTAATTTAAATGATTTTTATGATGAAATCTATGATTATGAAGATTATATTGAAATTGATGAATGGGATATGGTTATTACCGAAAGCGGAAAATATTTTGGAGAGCCTAAAATTGAATTTACTAAAAGTGAGAATGATAATTATCAATTGATAGGATATTCCTTTGCAAGAGGAAAAACCGGCAAGGATGCTAAAGAAAGAGCAGAAAAATCTATTTATCATTTTACTCAAACCGACACTTTATTTGTTTTCGATCGATATTTTAAATTACCTGAAGATGTTAATTGGAGAGAACAAAGATTAAGGCTTGAATTTAAAATCCCTGTTGGAAAATCAATAAATATGAGCAATAATATTTATGATATAATAAATTGGCGAAAGCATCATTATCCATATAAAATGTCAGGAAAAACATTGATTATGACCAGAGATGGACTGAAGAAGATGGAATAGTGACGGTGGGTGATATATGCACATATAAGTTGATAGATTTTATCCAGTGAAATTCTTGAAGGGATGTGAAGCTATTTTGCAGGCTTTAACCACAAAACCATTTGCTTCTGTAATTCGTAATTGTCTGTCCATAAAGTCAACAAAAATCAAAGAATCACCGTCATTGCGAGAAACTGACAGTAGGGATTTGCGTGATAGAGTTTCGTGGTCCCGAATTTTCAGCGAATTTATTAGATGAATTCAGTTTATATTATTATAATATAGATCACACATTATGAATATGTTAATTTATAACTCATAACTCATAATTCATAACTCATAACTCATAATTAATCTACTTCGGCACCATGCACTTAAACCCACCCTGCGGAATATTATCCGGCACTTGCCCGCCTTTTCCGCTATTCGGTGCCCAGATGTCGTTCTTATCAGGGTTGCCAACCTGTCCGTCCATAGAAAAATCACCCGACAGATAACCTGAACTTCCTGCCTCTGAAGCCCAAACGTCAATTTTATCAGCATTACTGATTTGCTTGTTAGCATCTCCGTCTCCGCCTATCATTCCCCAAATACCTGCTCCGATTTCCTTATGTCCGTTTGCTCCGCCATAAGCCTGCCCTGCTCCGGTTGAAAAATTGTAAGTGTAAACACCACCTGTTTTGCTTACCGGATTTGCTGACATCACTCCAAGATGGTTGCGGTGCCAAATAATCACAAATAATGATTGTTGAATTGCTAAACTGTTAAATTGTAGATTGCCGATTCCATCCAAACCAACAACGGAACCGTCATTCAAAAGAAATGCTGCTTGTTGTGCGATCATGGTTGCGCCGGTGGCGAGCGAGGCATCGGTTGCATCACGCAATTCAATCAGAACCCAATCAACAATATCAGGGTTTGGGATTGAAGCCACACTTTCTGTCCCTGCATAATTCCAGGGGGCTATGTTATAAGGCTGGGCTAATGGTAAAAGCCCGGCATCATTCAAATGAGTATTCATATTGGTGACATCAAACGGCCCTTCCAAAAACGAAATAATATCGAGCATGATCCCGTGATATAGAGATTTTTCATCTCCACCGCTGCCATAAAGCCCCCCCTGGAATTATGCAGGGA
>JAIOSH010000292.1 GCA_021107685.1 Bacteroidales bacterium
TGAATCAACAATACTTGTTAAGCAACTTTTAGAAGAAAATCCAAATCTCAAAGAAATTTTATTAAATTCAGAAGATGAAAAAGAAGTTTTTTTTAGCATAAAAAAATGGGTAATGAATTATTTACAATCAAAACCCAATGCTTTAAAATATTATAAATATGAATGTTCGGGACGCAAACATTTTAATGCCTTAGATTGGCAGGATTTTGCCGCTATCAGGATACTTGATTATATTGATAATGCACAAAAGAAATTTGAAGATTTAAACTTACGTGGCAAAAAAATCATAAGTAATCCCATTAAACAATTATGGCTTGCTGCAAAGTACGGGACAGGAGAAGCAGAGCCATATTTTTTTGAAGATATGATTAATCTTTTTCGACAATTCTCAGGAAAAAGTCAAAAACAAATTCCTTCCAAAGAAAAAGTTGAACAATGGATGGAAAGATACCCTTCAGGATTGGACCCGCGAATAATTGAGATAAGGAAACAAAACAGGGACAGGATTCTTAAAATATTTATTGAAAAAATTGACAAAGGAGAAATTACAGATTCAAAATTCAATTTTAAACCTAATTTAACTAATGAAAAAAAATATAAAGAGGCATTAAAATGGTGGAAAAACAAATTATTTCACTTAAGGTTTGCTATTCGTACTCCAGAACTTCTTAATGAAATGCTTGGAAATACTCTTAATAAAGAGACAATGAAAATTCTTTACGATGCAAAAGAAGCAGGAATACCTTTTTTTGTTAATCCTTATTATCTTTCTCTTTGCAATGTTGATGTTCCTGATTTTGCTAAAGGAGCTGACCTTGCAATAAGAGATTATATTTTATACAGTAGGCAATTAATTAATGAATTTGGTCATATTATTGCATGGGAAAAAGAAGATTTGGTTGAGCCGGGTAAACCCAATGCTGCGGGCTGGATACTTCCTTCTCATTATAATATTCACAGACGCTATCCAGAGGTTGCAATCTTAATTCCCGACACAGTCGGTCGCGCTTGCGGAGGGCTTTGCGTATCCTGCCAAAGAATGTTTGATTTTCAGAACGGACACCTTAATTTTAATCTTAGTAAGCTTAAACCTAAAGAAACATGGTGGGAAAAACTACCCAAACTTATGAAATACTTTGAGAATGACTCACAACTTAGAGATATTCTTATTACCGGTGGCGATGCTCTTATGAGTTCGGATAAATCACTAAAAAAGATACTGGATGAAGTTTATAATATTGCCGTCAAAAAAATCGAAGCAAATAAAAACAGAAAAGACAGTAAAAAATATGCTGAAATGTTAAGAGTAAGATTAGGTACACGTTTGCCTATATATCTGCCTCAAAGAATTACAAACGACTTAACAAAGATCCTGGCTGAATTTAAAAATAAAGCCTCAAAAATCGGTTTCAAACAATTTATAATTCAAACACATTTCGAATCACCAATGGAAGTAACTCCCGAATCAAGTAAAGCTGTTAAAAGACTTATTTCAGCAGGCTGGACAGTAACCAATCAACTTGTGTTTACTGCTGCTGCTTCGAGAAGAGGTCATACAGCAAAACTCAGACAAACTTTAAATGATATCGGTGTTCTTACATATTATACATTTACTGTAAAAGGATATATGGAAAATGCCCATAACTTTGCCAATAATTCAAGAGCTGTTCAGGAACAATTAGAAGAAAAAGTTATTGGTACTATTCCTGAAAAATATTATGAAACAATAAGGCAATTTCCTCTTAAAGCTGAAAAGATTAAAGAAAATATTGCTGAATTAAAAAAATTATCCAATCTTCCCTTTCTTGCTACTGACAGGAATGTGCTTAATCTGCCGGGTGTTGGTAAAAGTTTAACCTTCAGAACAATTGGGATAACAAATGATGGCAGAAGAATTCTGGAATTCGATCATGATGCAACAAGAAATCATAGCCCTATAATTCATAAAATGGGTAAAGTAATTATTATTGAGTCCAAATCAATTGGAGAATACTTACAGCAACTTAAGGATATGGGTGAAGATATCTCGGAATATGATAGTCTTTATGGTTATTCTATAGGAGAAACAGAAAACAGGATGTCAGTTTACGAATATCCGGAATATAGCTTCAAACTAACTGATGAAATTACAAATCTTGAAATTTGAAACTTAAAAATTACAGACTATGAAGAAGAACAATAACAAGACTGAGACTTATTCAAGTGAATTAATTGACAATTTATTCAATGAAATAAGTCCGAAAGAACTTGAAAGAACAAAAAACAAAATGCTTTTGGCAGTTAGAATTGGCGATGCCATCAAAGCAAAAGGCTGGAAAAAGAAAGATCTGGCAGATGCATTAAATAAACGCCCTTCAGAAATCTCAAAATGGCTCAGTGGAATGCGTAATTTTACTGTAGAGACATTATGGGATTTAGAGGAAGTACTCAATGTTAAATTGATTAATTTATCAGATCGCAAACCGGAACAAGTGACAAACTTTTTTATTACCGTTAGCCAGGAAACAGAAAATAAGTCATCTGATTCTGTCTTTATAAATTCTATTAACCAGTTTATACCTAATTTTTCATCAAATTATAAAGCATGAGCACATCAAAACAAAATAAGGAAATACAAATACCTTTTCAAATCAA
>JAIOSH010000093.1 GCA_021107685.1 Bacteroidales bacterium
AAAACTGACTGTTGTTTCCGTTTTAAAAGGATTGGGATAGTTGCCTATAAGTTCATTAGAAGTTACAATTATATCATCTATACCTACATTACTATAAGTAAAGGTAGTGGTAACGAGATCGGAAATACCTTCATTATACACTGCTTCCACACCGGCAATATAGGTTTGCTCATTCACGAGATCAATATATTGCCAAAACCGGTTTGGTGTGTAATCAACAAATTCTCCATCAAGATAAACATTGTAGCCTGTAAAAACACGTGTTTTGTCATAAGTTCCAACAACACCTTCGATACACCAATTTAAAAACAAACTGTAACTTGTACTGATCTCAAGCCATTCGCCGTTTGTGAACATCCAATTACCAAATCCTGCTGCAACAGGCCCATCGTCGGTACTGGAAGGATAATCACCGGTTGCCTCAATATAATAACCAACCCAGTATTCTTTTCCCTGTATTAATGGGATTGGAGCGGTTAAAGTATGTGTAGTCCACCTTTCAATACGAACGGAATCTGTTATATCTTGTTGATAAATCAAGTTTCCCGGATCGCCGAATGAACCACCTTCCCAAACATTAATTTCTACATAGCTAAAATCTGCTTTACGAATGTGTATATTTACTGCGGTAAGATCTGAACCGTATAAAGTATCCAGAAAAACCGAATCAAAACGAACAGCACATTTCCAGTTTGCTTCACCACCGGTTCCGAGACCGCTATCGACATATCCGTTATGAAGGCTGATCACTGTACCGTTACCTCCGCCGCCCGGGGCATTCCATGTTGCATAACCCGATTCGGTTACATTCAAATTGGCAGGTTCTATCAATATTGATGATTCTTCAATCGTAAAATATTCATCACTAAAATCCAAAACATAACCTGAAGGAGTAGCGACAACTATACGATAATCATTACCTACAATCAAATCCGTTGGAATAAATACATCATGATTTTCCTCATCAACAGGTGTTTCTGCTTCCAATTGATAAACCATAGTTTCGTCTTTATATAAATCTATCTTTATATTTCCTATTACATTGAAATACTCCCACGATACATTATAGGTTTCTCCCATTCCCCAAATTTCTCCACCATTCGGCGACATTACTGTTATTTCGGGTTCCTGTCCCGGGAAAATATCCAAAATTGCTTTCTGATTTGAAGTGAAACTATATCCGGCAGGATTCAAATTGTCAAGGTAATAATAACCATTATAAGAACCTGACCAACCCCAATTAAAGTGAAAATAGCTTGTATTCGTATCGTCATAACCATCTAAATTAAACGCATGGCCTCCTGCTGACCCTTGACCGAAATAACATAACGGACGGCCGTTGTCAAGATTTTCCCTAATTAGATTTTCCCATTCAATATTTGTATAGTTGCTTTTTGTACCAATATAAGCACTCGGATCATAATTAAAATATGTTTCTAAAGCAGATAATGCTGATGTATTGCTTGCTCCCGAACCGGAGGTGCTATAATTCATATCTACGGAAACACCACAATGAAATAATAATTCGCGGGAAGCATCAGTAGCAGAAGTGTAATTCATAGGAAAATCATACATAGTAGCACTAAAATCTGCAAAAAGATAACCGTAAGTGGAATGGGTATAGCCGTGAGAACCGATTCCAATAGCCGGATGTTCCCAGTAATTCATGACCTGTGCCATAGCTACAGCTACACAACCGGCATAAACATGTCCTCCTGGCCCGTTTGGATCAGCAGGACAATACGCATTCCAGCTATTACCCTGATTCCACGTAGAATTGAGCAGTGGTCCAAGACTTTTAATATTTCCAAGACTCTTAAAATCTTCTGTCTTTACATTTAATCTTTCCCATAAAACCTTTGTTTCAGGAGGAGCAGAGAGGTTATTTTCTTTTGTATAAATTATCTGTTCCTTATAACTTTCAAGCATAGCATCGAATTGCGGCGGATGATTTTCCTGTCCATAATGATGCTTAAAATTATAACCGAGAACAGGTATGACAGCATTGTCTGCAGCAATTATTATATAGCCGCCTTCCC
The DNA here is from genome assembly GCA_021107685.1 of Bacteroidales bacterium. Classification (GTDB taxonomy): domain Bacteria; phylum Bacteroidota; class Bacteroidia; order Bacteroidales; family SMBSF39; genus SMBSF39. The sequence continues at coordinate 2,040 of JAIOSH010000093.1, forward strand.
GAAAATTAAAGATATAATAAATATCCTGTAAATTCTCACGTATAAAAAATGTCTCAATAATTTCTACATTTCCCTGATTATATTCATTACTTCTTTCCAAATACCAATTTTTGGCAACCTGTTTCGCATCTGTAAGACTTACCTGAATAGCTGATAAGAATAAAGGAAATATAATAAAACTTATAATTAAAAAAACCGTTTTATCTTTCATCATTTTCTTATTAAATTATAGATGTTTTTTCATTTTTATTTATCCTATGAAGTGTGAAACTATTTCATCAGGATCATCTTTTTTGTTTCTGAAAATTTTCCTGTTTTAATTTTATAGTAATAAATTCCTATAGGAACCCGTTTGTTATTTTTATCATTCCCTTTCCAGATAATGGAATGTTTTCCTGCTGAAAGCTCTTTATTAATAAGAGTCATAATTTTCTGACCTCTGATATTATAGATTGATAATTCTGTATTTCCCGTGTTTTCAGTGATAGAAAAAGTGATTGTTGTTTCCGTATTAAACGGATTAGGATAGTTCTGATATAGTCGGGATTTGGTAATTGTCGGAATGATCGGTTCATCAATACCGATTTCCGTATCAATTGTGAATACAGCATCGGAAACATCCTCGGCAAAATTACATCCTCCATCACGAACTACCACTT
>JAIOSH010000462.1 GCA_021107685.1 Bacteroidales bacterium
CAATTGCAAATCGAGTTTATTTCATCAAAATCATCCTTTTAGTAAGCGATTGTGTTGGTGTTTCAATAGTATAAAGATAGATTCCATTATTCAGACCTGAGGCGTTAAATTCAATATTGTATTCACCTTTTTGCAGGGTTTTATTTATAAGAGTTTTAATTTTTTTACCTGTTAAATCCGAAATAATTATTTTTACTTTTCCGTAAGAAGGGATATAAAAATTAATTTTTGTAGAATAACCGAACGGATTGGTGAAATTCCGGCTGAGTATAATTTTATCAGTTTTAATCCCTTCCGCTATTCCGGTAGGTTCTGCAGCAAGGCGGATAAGATAAAAATCCCAGTCACCGGTAGAAGTTCCGTCGGAGGCAACTCCTGCAATTATATAACCATCATCATTAGTTTTTTTAATTGAATTTCCAAGACTCCAAAATGCAGGACCGTAATATTCTGTCCAGAGTGTATCACCAATATCAGTAAATCTTAAAAGCCACACGCGTGTTATCATTGAGGGGTCAATCCTCCTGTATCCGACACCCATATATCCACCGTCAGGGGTTTGAACAACCGAAAAGCAGGTTTCATCATCATGCACTCCGCCGTAAATTTTTGTCCAGATCGTATCACCGTCAGCATTGATCTTAGCAAGATAAACATCACCCGTGTTAGTATCCTCCAATCTTGATTCTCCCCCGATAATAAAATTGCCGTCGGAAGTAGCTTTGATTGAAGCTGCCCTGTCACTATACTGGTGTCCGAATGTATTTGTCCATATAACTTCACCGTTATCATCAATCTTCATAATATAAATATCGCTAAAATAGTTGCCGTCAGGGATTATCTTGCCTGTAATAATATATCCGTTATCTGCATGTACCATTGCATAAGCCCATATTTCATCGGGATCTCCATAAGTGTTTGTCCAGATTTCGTTACCGTCACTATCTGTTCTGATAACAAAAGTTATAATACCGCCACCACCGCATGGAATAGAGTAACCGGCAATAATAAAACCACCGTCGGGTGTTTCCAAAACCGTACGTCCATCATCATCCATAGTTATATTATATGTTTTTGACCAAAGGCTGTCACCATCTGCATTCAAACGCAAGAGAAAACAATCATAAAAATCGCCCGGCACACCTGAAGTCATCATTTGCCCTGTGATAACATAACCTCCGTCGGAAGTTTTTTGCATCGCCCATGGTAGTGCTCCGATGGTTCCTACAACATAATTTTTTATCCATTCGGTATTACCATCAGAACCGGTTTTTACAAGCATTGTTTTTAAACCACTGGCGCCAACAGTAACAAATCCGCCATCATCGGCCTGACAAACGTCCCTGGCTATTTCAGCACCGCTCCCATTGTCTATTGTTTTTGTCCAGAGAGTATCAATCGGATTTTGGGAAAGGATTGTTTGCTGACTGCCAATAAAAAGAATAATGAATAAAACAGTGAGGATTTTAATCCATACGGACCCATCCATACGGATTTGCTTCGCTTCATACGGGCTAATGATACGAAGTGAATCCGTATGGACTTCGTGTCGCTTACTTCGTTTCGTTGTTTTCATGATTTTAAGTTAAAATTCAATTTTTACAAAATTACATATTTAAATATATTTTTCATTGAAAAAATCATGCAAATGACAGAAAAACAAGCATTATTCTTTAATGCTTGATTATTTGAAATATTATACTGAAATTTGTTGCTTAATATAATGAATTGTAAATTTTAAAATAAGGATGAAAAAATGTTAAATACTAATAATTTACTTTTAAGGATTACAGTTAATCCTCAAGTCATGGTAGGAAAGCCAATTATTAGAGGATTGAGAATTACTGTTGAACAAATTTTAAAATCGCTTGCTGGAGGTGTATCTGAAAAAGAATTACTAGAAGAATATCCAGAGCTTGAAAAAGAAGATTTTCTGGCAGTATATGCTTATGTAGCAGATTTGGTTAGTGAAGAACGAGTATTTCCAGCAGAGATATCAGTATGATTATATTAGAATTGAAATTCTTAGTCGATGTTGGCGTTAGTAATAAAGTTGAGAATTATTTACAAGAGCATGGCTATGATATAAAAACAGTGAGGTCTATTGATCCCAGAATGTCTGATCAGGAAATTATTAAACTGGCAGCCAATGAAGGACGAATGGTTATAACAATGGATAAGGATTTTGGGGAATTGGTATTCCATTCTTTATTGGATCATTGTGGAATAATATTACTAAGATTAGAAGATGCAACTGGAATAGAGAAGTTGAAGATAATAAAAGAAATATTGACAAAATATTCTGACAAGATAAAAGGTCATTTTTGTGTGTATCAGAAAAATAAATTTAGAATTAGAAAAATACGACGAAATAATAAATAATAGATAAAGAATATTAATATGATTTATAATTATACCGGATCAAAATGGATTTGCAAAAAAATTATTGTTGTTCCCCTCGGCTTAACTAAATCTAAATAGCTTTTGCTTTTTTCTTGTCTCCTTCGGAATATTTAAATCCTTTATGTAATTCCACCAATTGTTTTATTGGCAATGTTTACGAAATTAGCGGGAAATTCGTACCGAGAAATAGTAATTGGAATATTCGCTTTGACAATCTTATCAATTCACTCTAAAAGAAAAAATAAAGAATTAATAAAACAAAAATACGAAACGCCAACAAAACCTATATCCGATAAAGG
>JAIOSH010000166.1 GCA_021107685.1 Bacteroidales bacterium
GAACAAAAATAATGAATATCGAATAATGAAATATCATAAACTTGATTTAGGCTTCCTTACCTTCTTTCTATGAGAGAAATGGAATGTTTTGTTACATCAACTCAGAATATTCTTCGGGAATTCTATCATTAAGAATATGATTGCCGGGAGTTATCATTTTATCCTTTGATATTTCAGGGTCAATTTCAATAATGCCGATTTCTTCTGCATCCTCATGTGCCTGATAAAGTATTTCTCCTACTGTATTTACTATGATGGATTTGCCGGTAAATTCCAACTCTTTTTCTTTACCAATACGGTCAGCTGTAATAACAAAAACCCTGTTAAGCAAAGCATGTACAGGCACAGTTTTTTGTGCGAATTTAGTTATCAGGTTTGAAGGATGGCATATTACTTCTGCACCTTTTAAAGCAAGTATTCTCCATGCTTCAGGGAAAAAATGGTCAAAGCATACCAACATCCCTATCTTGCAAAAACCAATATCAAAAACAGGGAAACCCAGGTTACCTCTTGAAAATATATTTTTCTCGTTCAAAAAAAGATGTACTTTCCTGTATTTCCCAATATATCCGTTTGGCCCTATCAGAACTGCAGAATTATATAATTTACCGTTATCAATTTCATTAAATCCTGAAACTATATAAAGATCATGTCTTCTGCATTTGTCATGTAAAAATCTGATAAACTTGCTGTTGTTAATACTTTCGGCTAATTGAAATGCTTGTTCTTTTGAATTAAAATTATACCCGGAATTTGCCAGTTCGGGAAGCACAAGCAGATCAGCAGATTTGGACTTATCAATTAACTTATCAAGTAAAACAATATTTTTATTCAAATCTCCCAAATATGGTGCAAATTGTATGAATGCGGCTTTGATCATATATTGTTTATTAGATTGTTAAATACTTTGGTTTAAATAAAGATAAAAGTAAAAAGTGAAGCGAAGCAAACCCGTATGGGATAAAAGTGGCAGTTGCAGTTGTAATAATTGTTGTTTTGCCGGCATTTGATTCCGACTTAATCTTCATATTCAATTTTTTCAAATTCAGATAAAACCTTTATTGATTCTTCCTTCACAAGTGCAGATTTCATTTTTATCTGAGTAACAGCATTTTATTTGATTTCCTGAAAGATTTAGTTCTTAGATTGTATATATAAACACCCATTGGTAAATGAGAGCCTTTAAACTCAATGGAATGACTCCCTGCAAGTTTAAAACCACTTTCTAAAATTTCAACTTCTCGCCCCATTATGTCATACACTTTAATTGTAATAAATTCATCTTTTGGTAAATCATAACTAATAGTTGTAATAGTATTAAATGGATTTGGGTAATTTGATAGATTAAACTCAATCATTTTACTATCATTGGGATCATCAATATGTGTTACTACTCCATTACCACTTTCTTTTGTAGATAAAATTATCCCATAAGTGCCATCGTAATAGTTTATTACAACAGCATCTCCACCAACTGCCCAACCATCTATTTCATTCACAAAATGAATATCATTAATATGAGAATATGTGCTACTTTCCTCAATTATCCAATTATCCCCTCCATCAATTGTTGATGCTATTATCCCATCTGCTCCAGCACACCATCCCATAGTGTCATTCAGAAAAGATATTGATAGTAATGAACAACCTGAAATAATGTTAGCCTGTTCAAACCAATTATCACCACTATCTGTTGTTTTATATATTATACCATTAGTACCTACACACCATCCTATAGTATCATTTTGGAAAAATACTGAGTATAATATAATACCTCCCAGGCTTTCACTTAACCACCAATTTTGCCCTCCATCAATAGTTCGTATTATATTACCTCCAAATCCAACTGCCCAACCATTATTTTTGTCAATAAAAAAAATAGAATTTAAAATATAATTATTGCAATAGTATGTATTCCAATGTTTACCACCATTTGTTGTAGATAAGATTCTTTTCTTCCCTGCAATCCAACCTGTTGAATCATTAATAAAAAAAACAGATCGTGATTGATATGGGGAATTGTTTGATTGTGTAAACCATGTGTTTCCAGCATCTGTAGTTTTTAATATAATTGTATTGTGAATTCCTCCTCCGACTATCCATCCTACTGAATCATTCACAAAATAAACAGAGTTTAGATAAGTATTGTATGGGCTATTCTGGTGAAACCAGTTTATCCCTCCGTCATTTGTTTTTAAAATTACACCACTTTTTCCCACACACCAACCTGTTTCATCATTTACAAAACAAACTGATAGTAAACAATTTGTAGGTTCACTGGAAAGTAAGAACCATGTATTACCACTATTATTTGTATAACAGATTGTACCATTATATCCTACCGTCCAACCAATTGATTCATTAATAAAAAAAACTGAATTATAATATGGTAAATCATCATTAACTTGCTCTATCCAATCATTACCACCATTTATTGTTTTTAATATTATTCTGCCGTTATAAGGTGAGCTTTTGCCCGTTATCCATCCAATAGTATCATTTATAAAAAAAACAGAGCTAAGACTATTGCTTGTAAAAAGTGATATTGATGACCAACTTTCTCCACCATCTATTGTTTTTAATATATATCCATAATCTCCAACTGTATAACCGATTGAATCTGACACAAAATGAACAGAATATAACCAAGAAAATAATTCAGAAATAATTGACCAATTTTCTCCCCCATCAGTAGTTTTTAAAATCATTCCATCAGTAAGCATACCAGTTATATAGCCACCAACTGCCCAACCTTTTTGTGAATCAATAAAAAAAACAGAGCTA
>JAIOSH010000291.1 GCA_021107685.1 Bacteroidales bacterium
AAAAGACTGATGTACCGATTGTTATATTTTTTTTGATAGGACAGAAGTTATTTTTGTTTCAAATTACAATTCTCTGTTTATCAGACAGATAGTTTTATAGGTCACCTGTATTATACGCTATCAAAATTTTAATTATTTTTTGGTATTGTGAATTTAAATGTACTGCCTTTACCCTGTTGGCTATCTACCCAGATTTTTCCACCGTTTTTCTCAATAAAATCTTTACATAAAATTAAACCTAAGCCTGAACCAATTTCCTGGGCAGTACCTTTAGTTGTAAAATGAATATCCGGCTTGAACATTTTTTTAAGATTATCTTTACTTATTCCTACTCCTGTATCAATTATTGAAACCTCCACATAGTCGTCTTTTTTTTCTGACTTTATAGTAATTCTACCATCATTATCAGTAAATTTTACAGCATTAGATATTAAATTTCTTAAAACTGCAATTATCATATTTTTATCAGCGTTAATCTTTAAATTATTTGAATCAATCAATTGAAGTTTAATATTTTTACAATTAGCACTTGGTATAAATAACTTAATATTTTCCTCTATTAATTGGTTAATTTCAATATTTTCAGGTTTACATTTGATTTCTTTTTTTTGTAGTCTTGCCCAATAAAGAATATTTTCCAATAATTCAAATATATAATTAGCCGAATGTTTTGCATCAGTTAGAATATTTATTGTTGTTTCTTTATCAATTAAATCAGGCTTCATTAACAAAATATCTAATACAGTTTTAAAATTTCCTATTTGACTTCTTAAATCATGAGCAAGAATTGAGAATAATTTATCTTTTGTTGCATTTAGTTCCTGAAGCTCTTTTTTTTGTGTTTCTAATTCTTTTGTGCGGCTGATAATTTTTTTCTCAATATTACTACGATATGATTCAATAGACAACATTGCTTCATAAGTACGCAAACTTGTTAAAATTACAGTATATAGCTTATCAGATGTAAGTTCGGCTTTAGTTTTATAATCATCTATTTGATACAACTCAATAATATTTTTTTCAGGTGCCTGGCTTGGTTGCTCAATAATAAATATAATTCTGCAAAATTTATTATTAAGGTATTCTCTTATATATTTAGTAAATTCTATTCCGGCATTATTGTCCATTATCACATTAATTAATATTAATGCAATATCATTGTTTTTTTGAAGAATTGATTTGGCTTCTACTACAGAAAAAGTATTTAATAATTGAACTTTTCTGTTCTGAAAAGAAAGGTCTTTCAGATCTGTTCGTATTACCGAATGAATACTTTCATCGTTATCAACGATCAATATTTTCCAAACATTTTTTTTAATGGTATAATGCGTTGAAATATTTGATGTTAAATTATTATCATTTGTTTGTTTAGTAGTCAACATTCTTAAAAAATCATTATTTTCTTTCATTATGAAAGCAGTATCATTTTTTTGGTGAGTATTATTTTTAAACATACTTTCAAAATTATTATTCAATTATTTCTTAATAATTTAATTTTCTCAAAATCAATTCCTCAATAGACTAAGAATTAATTTTATAAAAGCATATCTGAACAATAACCATACCTTATTATTTAAGTATAAGTAATACAATGTTTAACAATTTTGTTATGCTGAATGAAATCTAAATTTATGATAAAATATTTCAAAAACGGATAAATTATTTAGATTAATGATTTTGGAATTATATGGTTAAATTGTTATCTTTGCAATATAATTTATAAAAATTCTTTTTGAAAAAATTAATCTTCATATCTGTTTTTATATTAAGTGCAATTACTTTTATCTGTATTCAAAAATCATTCTCCAATAATAAAAATAACTGGACATTAGCAATAAATGAGTTTCTCGCAATTAATAATACTGTGAATCAGGACGAATATGGTGAATTTGACGACTGGCTTGAAATTTATAATTTTGGAGATGACACTGTAAATATTTTCGGTCTTTACATAACTGATGACCTTTCGGAGCCTGATAAATGGCAAATTCTTGCTCAGCTTACTATCATTCCTGATTCTTTTATAATTTTTTGGGCAGACGGACAACCTGAACAAGGCGATTTGCATTTAAATTTTAAACTTTCGGGTTCAGGTGAGGAGATTGGAATATTTACTCCTGATAATTTAACGCTCATAGACTTTTTTATTTTTAACCATCAAAACGAAGATATTTCACAAGGCAGGCAACCTGACGGATCATCAACATGGAATTTTTTTACAGTACCAACTCCATGTTCATCAAATACAACACAGGGAATGTTTGGAAACACACCCGAACCGGTTGCTTCAGTTCAAGGTGGGCTATTCTATAACTCCTTTTTAGTTGAACTTGAAGTTTCATCACAGAATACAACAATATACTACACCCTGGATTATTCTGATCCTGATGCTTTATCAAATATTTATACTGACCCGATTTATATTGACCAAACAACCGTATTAAGGGCAATAGCAATTCAAGATCAATATCTGCCAAGTAAAATTATCTCGCATACTTATTTATTCAATGAAAATTCTACCCTGGATATAATTACTTTAGTAACCGACCCTTCGAATTTCTGGGGGTCCTCAGGAATTTATTCAAATCCAAACAATGGTTTAGAGAAACCTATTCATATTGAATATATCAAAAATTCAGGTGAACTGGGATTTTCAATTAATGCAGGAGTAAAAATACACAGTCCTGATACAAGAGGGCAAAAATCTTTACGTTTTTATATACGTTCGCAATACGGTATTGATAAGCTCAACTATAAATTGTTTGATGATAAAAATATTTCCGGTTTCAAAAGATTTATTCTGAGAAATGGCGGAAACGATGGTCTTGAGCTTGGTAAATCGCAGATAAGAGATCCTTTAATTCATATTTTATATAAACAATGCACTCCTTCAAATGCAATGGCTTCATATAAGCCGGTTACAGTATTCC
>JAIOSH010000117.1 GCA_021107685.1 Bacteroidales bacterium
AAAATAAAAGACAGGAAAAAATAATAGGATTTACTTAAATTTATTATAATTATAAAATATGAAAAAATTATTATTAAGTATTTTAATGATAATTTTATTAACAACTTGATCATTTTTATCCGCAAATTCACAAATCCAATACCATGTTGTATTAGGCGGCACAAATGAAGAAGTTTCTACAAATATTTTAGCAACTAAAGATAACGGCTGCATCCTGACATGTAAAACAAAAAGTTATGGTCAGGGAGATGCAGATATATTAGTCACAAAATTAGATGAGTTAGGACAAATTCAATGGAGTAGATCATTTGGAACATCAAACAGGGATTTGCCAAAAAAAATTATAGAAGATTCGCAAAACGGATATATTATTGCAGGATGGAAAAAAACTACAGATGTTTTATATTTTGATGATTGGTATATAATAAAAATTGACTCACTTGGAAATCTTATATGGGACAAATTTACAGGTTCTTATGATGATGATGAATTGCAATATATCACAAGGTATGAAAATAATTACTTTTTATCCGGACATACAAGAAGCTTTGGTCAGGGAATAGCTGATATTTATATTGCCAGAATGGATGAAAACGGTAATTTTTTATGGTTTAAAACAATTGGTGGGTATAGTAGTGACCTTAACAGGGCAATAAAAGTAACATCAGATAATAATCTTATTATCGCAGGATACACTAATTCATTTGGTTCGGGTAATTTTGACTTTATTTTATCAAAACTAGATTTTGATGGCACTCATTTATGGTCAAAAACTTATGGTGGCTATAATCACGATTATATATTCGATGTTGTTGAAACTTCAGATAATGGATTTTTAGCTTTAGGATATACTAACAGTTTTGGTGCAGGTAATTACGACATACTTCTTATTAAAACCGATAATTCAGGAAATTTAATCTGGTCATCAACTTATGGTGGATACAATGATGATAAAGCTTTTCAAATTAAAAAGACTAATGACGGCGGATATATTATTATAGGATTTTCAGACAGTTTCGGAGCCGGCGGTTATGATGTTTATTTGTTTAAAGTTAATGAAGCAGGTAATCTTATCTGGGCTAAGTCCTTTGGAGGAGAAAATGATGAATATAATGCTTATTTTGATATTGCCAATGACGGAGGTTATATTATTAACTCAACAACTGAAAGCTTTGGAAGTAGTGACGCTGATATGCTTATAATTAAAACTGATGAATCAGGTAATTCTTGTTGTGGAGATGATGTTAACTCTACAATTGTTTCAGCAGCAAACATAACAGAGATTTTGGTAAATCCAACTATTGGAACAGGTTCGGATTATCCTCAACACAATACAAATAATTCAAATATTTACCCTGATCTTAGAATATTATGTTTTGAACCTGTAAATATTTTTGGAAAAGATACAGTATGTTTTGGCGAGAAAGATGTATTATATAGCATTTTGCCAAATATTGCAGGTAATTTCAATTGGACTGTCCCCGAAGATGCTACTATTGTTTCGGGCCAGGGAGATACGTCAATAATTGTTGATTTCGGTCAAACATCAGGTTACATATATATTTCATTAATTGATGGTTGTAATCCTGACAATCTGGATTCTCTTTACGTTAATGTTTTACCATTAACTTCCATTAACCTTGGAAACGACACTTCTTTCTGTTATGGAAATTCTGTCATACTTTATCCCGGTTCAGGATTTGTAAGTTACTTATGGCAGAATGGCTCTTCCGATTCTATTTTTATTGCAAGCAATACTGGATATTACTGGGTAGAAGTTAGCGATACAAACGGCTGCATTGCCATTGATTCTGTTTATATAACAGTCTTTATGGACTATGAAATCTCAATTGGCGACGACACTTCAACAATTTGTGAGGGCGATTATTTATTCCTTGACCCTGGTCCCGGTTTTGAAAGTTATTTGTGGCAGGACGGTTCTTCCTATCAGACTTTTATAGCTGATACTGCCGGAATATACTGGGTGGAAGTTACTGATACAAACTCCTGTTCTGCACGGGATTCAATTTTACTTATTGTAAGAGAAATCCCTGAAAATTTTCTTGGTAATGATACTGTTATTTGTCCGGGAGATATTGTTACTCTTAATGCCGGAGAAGGCTTTGTCCAATACCTCTGGCAAGACGGTTCTTCTGATTCGGTTTTTATTGCAGATTCGGTTGGAACTTACTGGGTGTATGTTGAAGATGAGATTGGCTGTTCAGGCAGCGATACAATTGTTTTATTCCCATTCATTCCTCCTTCTTTAAATCTTCCTAATGAAGTTTTTATTTGCAAAGGCGATAATATCGTATTTAATGCCGGTTCGGGTTACTTATTTTATAATTGGCAGGATGGTTCTAATGATTCTTTATTTATAGCTTATGACGAAGGTTTGTATTGGGTAAATGTTTTAACAGACTGTGGTTTTTATTCCGATAGTGTTTTACTTTCTTTTTATGAAACTGCTTATTTATTTCTGGGTAATGACACAAATATATGCCCTGGCGAAATCATAGAATTAAACCCCGGATATTTCAATGAGTACCTTTGGCAGGATGGTTCTGAAGATAATTTATTTATAGTTACCGAGCCGGGATTTTACTGGGTGAAAATATTTGACGGAAAATGTTATGCGTCTGATACTATCTTTATTGATGAATGTTCATCACTTTGGGTGCCTAATATTTTTACTCCAAACGATGACAACTTTAATGATTATTTT
>JAIOSH010000056.1 GCA_021107685.1 Bacteroidales bacterium
ATTATTGTAGCAAAAATCCGCAAGGATTTTTATTAGTGCAATTAAACGAGTGGATTAAACAGAAAACCATTCACTTATTTTAGTGATACAAAATTAGTGCTAATCAGTGAAATTAGTGTCAAAATGAATCCGCTTGCGGATTTAAGGTTGTAGTAAAATATCAACAAGAGAAGATACTTACCGCGTAGCGGTTATAGTATTGTAAAAAGCATGATTTGTTAGTTGTTTCTTTCCCCGTAGGGGATTAACTATTAACAAGTTCATCCCCTACGGGGAAGATAAACATCATAGTTAACAGTTTTTACAATACTTTATGCCCTACGGGCAATGTTAATCGCTAAAAACCTATCACCTAAATAATTATGATTTATTATTAAATGAATATATTTTTGTATATTTGAAAAATATATGTATGAAACATTATTTTCTAAATGCAAATACAGTATTAATCAATATATTAGTAAAATGTAATACAATGGATAAAGGCGAAATATGGAATGTGGTGTAGTAAATATTAAGGAGTTGGCGTTCATTGAGAAAAACATTCAGTTTCCAAATTATAATGATTGAAAGAAAATATAAATAAGTATTTTTGTAAATACACAATTAAAGGAAATTTTATGACAGTAATAAAGGACGGATATATAAGAGATTACATTTCAGGGCAACGGGTTAAAGCAACATCTGAAGAAATAGAAGCAGTACAAGTGTTTTCAAAAATGCTTGTGGATGATTATGGTTATCCGAAAGAAAATATTCAAACGAGACCACAATTTAGAGTAAAATCGCATCCATCAGATAAAAAAGGTTATCCTGTCGATATTACTGTTTTTAATAATTCAGACAAAACAGATGATAGTGCTTACATTATTGTTGAGTGCAAAAAGAAAACAAGAAAAGATGGTTTAGACCAATTGAAAGATTATTTAAAGTTCTCTAATGCTTATCTTGGAGTTTGGTTTAATGGAGAAGAAACATTATTTCTTAGGAAGATTGAAAAAGAGGGAATGGTTTATTTCAAAGACGATATTCCCAATATTCCAACTTATACCCAACGACTACAAGATATTGGACTCTTTAAAAGGAAGGATTTAAAGCAAACTCATAATTTGAAGTTTAAATTTGTTTCAATAAGAAATTATCTTGCAGGTAATGCCGTAGGAATTACAAGAGATGAAGAACTTGCTCGACAAATTATTAATTTGATTTTATGTAAATTATACGATGAGAAATTTACAAGACCTAATGGTATTGTGCAATTTCGGGCAGGAATGGACGAGTCTGTAAAAGATGTTTCAAATAGAATAAAATCTCGTTTTGAAGAAGCAAAAAATGTTTATCCTGATGTTCTTGATAAAAAAGACACTATTGAATTAGATGATAAATCTCTTGTTTATGTAGTTGGCGAATTGCAAAATTATTCATTAATGGAAACTGAACGAGATGTTGTTGGTGACGCTTTTGAGGTTTTTATTCATAGGGCGTTAAAAGGAGGACAAGGGCAATTTTTTACACCAAAAAATATAGTTAAAGTAGCGATACAAATACTTGATGTAGATGTAGATGATAAGGTTATTGACCCTGCTTGTGGTTCGGGAGGTTTTTTAATAGAGGCACTAAAATATCAATATACAAAAATTGAAAAAAAAGGAAAAGAATATAATTGGCCTCAAAATGAAATTGATAATGAAAAAAACTCGAAAGCAAGTACTAATATTAGAGGAATTGAAAGAGACAATTTTTTAAGTAAAGTTGTAAAAGCATATATGGTAATAATGGGAGATGGTAAAAGCGGTATTTTTTGCGAAGATTCACTCGAACCAATAAAATCTTGGCACAATAAAACTCAATCAAGTATTCAATTTGGCACATTTGATATTCTTCTTGCAAACCCACCTTTTGGTGCAAACATACCAGTTGTGGGAGAATCTAAACTTAGTCAGTTTCCTTTAGGATATAAATGGAAGAAGAAAAAAGATGGTAATTGGGAAAAAGGTAAAGTTCGTACAAGTGAAGCACCTCAGATTCTTTTCATAGATAGATTCTTAGATTTATTAAAAGATGGAGGACGGATGGGTATTATTTTGCCTGACGGAGTACTTAGTAATCCAACCACAGGCTACATTATTCAATATGTACTCAATAATGCAGAGTTAATTGGGCTAATTGATTTGCCTATGAGTACATTTTTGCCATATACCCCAACTAAGACACATTTAATATTATTGAAAAAAACATCAAAACCGAGAAAAGACTATTCATTTTTTATGAGTTATGCAAAAACTTGTGGACACGATAAAAGGGGACGTGAAATATATGAAGATGAAATAGCATTAATTCCTGAACATCTTAAAAAATTAGATAATGGAGGAGTTCCTTCTCATCTCGGTTTTAAAATGAAATTTAGTGAAATTCAAAATAATATCTTATTGCCAAAATATTACAATCCAGATATAAATGCAGAACTTGATAAATTTATTAAAAGTGGAAAATATACTATAAAAACGATAAAGCAACTTATTGATGAAAAAACAATAACTGTATCACGTGGAAATGAAGTTGGTAGCGAAAACTATGGTACAGGCGATATTCCTTTTGTTAGAACATCAGAAGTTTCCAACTGGGAAATTGTTGCTGATTCGACACATTGTGTATCTGAAGACGTTTATCTTAAATACAAAGACAAACAGAATCTTGAAAAAGAAGATATTCTTGTAGTTAATGACGGAACGTATTTGATGGGCAGAACAGCAATGGTTACAGATATGGATTTAAAAATTGTGATACAAAGTCATTTTAGAAGAATAAAAATACTTGATAGAGCAGTCTTGTCACCATATTTATTGTTGACAATGCTTGGTTTAGAGATAGTTCAGCGACAAATAGAATCAAAATCTTTTAGACAGGGAACAATTTCAACACTTGGTAGTCGATTACTTGAAGTTAAGGTGCCAATTCCTATTGATAAAGATGAACAAAAAAGAATTATAAAAGAAGTTGAAATTATTGTTCAAAATAAAAGAGATGCAAAATTTCATGCACAGAATTATGAGATACTTGGTAAAAAAGAGAATTTAATGGGAATAAAAAATAAGGCAAAACTCGGAAATTTGTAGAAGATAATAAACAACAAAACGCCAATAACTATAATAAAAACAATAGTTATTCGGGTAGGTATCCATGAATTTTCTCAAATATAAGAATCTTATGTACATACTTTTGGTTATTAGACTGCAGTTGGCAACAATACAATGAAGACAGAATTTAATTCAAAACTTTTTCGACTAAGTAATGAAACTATTCAAGAAATGGCAAAATCTGATAATGGTAGTATTGGAAATGTCATTAGAGGTTTTAGAAAACATTGTTATGGAATTTTTGCAGATAAAGATTCAATTAAAAATATTGATTTCTTTTATATTAATGAATCTATTGAAAATCCAGGATATCTTTTAAGATTAAGATTTGGAGAAAATAAATTTTATGAATACCTTTTAAAATTTTCAATATTTCTTGTTCAAAATTATCAAAATATAGATCCTTGCAATGTTTATAATACATTTTTGGATTTATTAAGAACTTATTTAGAATCAAATAATATCTTTACGACAACTTCATTACAGTTGAAAAAATTTGAAGGATATAACTGTGAATTAATATCAAAAGAACCTATAGAAATCATTCAAAATTTCAAAAAAGAAGATTTTTATAAACATTATTTAAATGCCCCAAAATCAATCAAGATTAAAAATGACACGAACTATTTATATATAATGCTTAATAAAGAAACTGGATACTTTAAAATAGGGAGAAGTAAAAATCCAGAGTATAGGGAAAGAACTTTACATTCAAAAGAACCTTCGGTTTCATTATTAAAAGTATGGGAATGTGAGAAGCAAATTGAAAGAAAATTACAAAAAAGATTTATAGACAAAAAAGTTAGAGGGGAATGGTTTAAATTGAATATGGAAGATTTAACCAAGTTAGACAAAATAATTAAAGAATTAAAAAGTACAGATGCAAACAATTAATTCCAAATAAGTCAAGTAAGGTTTGATATATTAGGATGTAGTGTTACACTCAGCCTCCGCTGTCGGTATAGAACAAAAATGTTTCAGGGATTTAATAATTTTGATTAAGCTATAATTTAGATGAACCATATTTTATTGAATTTTATCAAAAGGGTGGTTATTAAGATCAATTAGAAAATGCGATTTTTTAGGAGCTATCAATAAGCCCAAAAGAAAAATTCCTATAAATTTGGATATGACGTATAGTTTTTGTATTTTTGCACGTAAATATCATTGAAATGGAAACAAAATTGACATTAAGATTAAATGACAGTGTAATCGAAAGAGCAAAAATCTATGCCAGAAGTCAAAAGATTAGTCTATCAAAAATGATTGAATCATATCTTGACAGTCTGACTAGAAAAAAAGAGAACGATAGCAAAATATCAATCACACCTCTTGTGGAAAGCCTAAGCGGTGTAATTGACTTGCCGTCTGACTTTGACTATAAAAAAGAATATGGTAACTATTTAACTGAAAAATATAAATGAAAAAACTTTTTATTGATACCAACATAGTCATAGACCTATTATCACGTAGAGAAGCATTTTATAATGAGTCAGCAAATCTTTTTTCATTAGCAGACAAGAAAATTATTGAACTTAATATTTCGTCATTGACTGTTGCAAATACCAGTTATACACTGTTACGGCAAATCAATATAAAGAAAGCAAAAGAAATATTAAGGAAACTCAGATTAATAGTAAATATTTTACCACTTGACGACAAAATAATTGGGTTAGCATTAAATGACGATTCATTTTCTGACTTTGAGGATGGGCTTCAATATTTTACTGCCATAGAGAATAACCAAGACCTAATAATTACCAGAAATTTGAAAGACTTCAAAGCATCGAAATTACCGGTAATGACCGCAAGACAATTTGTAGAAACAATAAAATAAGACCTATTATACTAATTAGAGTTCGTCCATAAAGTCAGCAATTTTTGAAATAAAGCACCAAATAACAAAAAAATCAAATAACAAACAAATTCCAACAAGTTCTAATAATCAAATTTCATAAACTAAAAAATCAATAATTCTAATAACCAAATATTAAATCTCAAACAAAAGAGCTTGTCCGTCTGGAATATCAAT
>JAIOSH010000466.1 GCA_021107685.1 Bacteroidales bacterium
CTGAAATTCATACTTCAACCGCCACATGGAGACGAATATAAAAACAGTTTCTCGAAAAAAGTTTTAACAAATGAAAATTTTTGAAAAAATCAAAATTTTGGATGGTTTTCAACTTCAAATTTTTCTGTAATTACCATAAGCAATATTATTAAGTTTCCCACCTGTAATATAGCAATGAATAAATAGTGACGAATCATTTGTTGCCGGTGTATCCCAAAATCTCACACCGGACCAGCCATCGGGATTCTGATACGAAGCAAACATTATTAAATTGCCTTCGTTACTTACTGCATATACAGATCCCTGAACATTGAACCAGTATGGTCCGGTGAAGTATATGATTGTCCCCGGAAGTATGGTGAGTTTTACACCATTATCAATAATGATGTCACCCACAACATTAATTCCTCCCGACCAGGTAGTGTTGGTTGTGATATGGCCTGAAACGTCTAAAGCTCTTGTGTTTAAGTTAATAAGGGTAAAAATAATTACCCAAATAATCCGAAGTTTTAATAAATTTTTCATAATGTGATTTTTTATAAATAGATTATATAGTTTTCTTAGATGCATTAATTAGTGTCTATCCATAAACTCAGAAAAATTCAAAACTGAAAAAAGTATCTGCCACAGATTCACAGATTAAGTTATTTTTAAATCTGTAAATCTGTGGCAATTTTTCACTTTACTGATGGGCACTTCTTAATAAATTTCGAATTCATTATAATTTCTCAGTTTGCTTTCAGATATTATTATGTTGTTTAAAATAAGACTATTAAGATTGGCATTTTTCATTTCTCAGTTTACAATTTAGATAAAATGTATGATACTATTTAGTACGTTAATCATCTGATCCCGAAACTTCGGGATGAAATTAGTCCCGAAGTTTCAGCGATTTTCCAAAGGTAATTAACTTTAGAAAAATGAAATATAAATGTCTGTATTTTAGGAACATGAATTATTATCAACTATACTAAAATATGTCGGGATGATTTTTTGTGGGTTTTCGTGTCTTTGTGTTTTAGTGGCATTTTTTCTTCCGCCACAAAAGCACCAAAACACAAAATCCCACTAAGTACCGCCATAATTTAAATTAGTTTTTTGTTTTTATATCTTCTTGGTTGTCATAAAATTAATAATAAAATACTTAAATAAATATCCCTCAGAAAATCGCTGAAACTCCGGGATCAATTACTATAACTAATTAAAGTTAATACATTTCAAAAGTGTTTACCCTGTTAAATAGCGTAGCTTTTATTTCACAGGGTAAACTGCTTTTAGGTATTTTTGATGCCTTATTATTCTGCAAATATAATATCTTAAAGTAGGAAAGTCAAGTTTTTGGGTTGGACAAATTTTGGACAGGTGAAATTTTTGTAACCGTTCACAAAACACTGAAATTAGAAATTGGGGCTATGCTTGTAAATCAGGACGAAATAAAAAAAATAATAGCCACTAATGCACGAATTATAACGGAATAATAAAATAATAGCCACTAATGCACGAATTATAACGAAATAATAAAAAGTGGTTCTACCATGAATTTAGTGGAACACTTAAAAATATTCAACACTCAATATACAATATTCAACATTAAACTGATTTTTTATGAAAGCTATTCCTGAGTAATAGGGACAGATACTGACAAATAAAATAAATTTGTTAATCAATTATTGATTCTAATAGTCAGGGTATTCTATATTATAATTATTATGTTATTTGTTCTCTCTTTACTTGCTTATTGTCTATTGAGTGTTGCTTATTGAATATTTATTTACCCACTAAAATACCTGTAGAACCTAAAAAGTAATAGCCACTAATACACGAATTATAACGGAATAATAAAAAGTAATAGCCACTAATGCACGAATTATAACGAATTAATAATCAATGTGACCAACTTTATGTGAGTAGCCCAAATTTCTAATTTCCAATTTCCAATTTCATCCCCTATGCGACTTTTACGAACCAATAACCATTTTTATAGATTTTTCGAAATTATCAGTAGTTAATTTATAAATATATGTACCGTTTTTAAGAGTATAAGTATCCAGCTTAACATCATAAGTGCCGGGAATCATACTTTGATCTAATAAAATTCCAATCCTTTCCCCGTTCAGATTAAAAATTTCAAGCCTTACATTAGTCTTGTCGGGAATGTAAAATTGAATGGTAGTAAAGTTCATACAAGGGTTTGGAAAGTTTTGCTTCAGCACCACATCAGAATGATGAATAATAGTATCGTTTCCGTTTTCAAAAAAGGTGTTTTCATCAACATCATCAACATAACCTTCTTCGTTAATACTTACCGAACGCAAAACAAGGTTCATATACGGGTTTCCAAAAACTACTCCGTTAAGAGGAGTGTATTGCATATCGGTTGCCGACATAATAAATTCATGGCTTAGTAACATTAAAGTATCGTGTCCGGCAAAAGAAATATCTAATCCTTTAACTTGTTTGGTAGTATCACATACAAATTCATTCGCAGGAATATGTTGCCATACTTTAGCAGGATTGGAAATATTTCCGAGAAACAAGTCAATCTGGCTTATTTTTTCATTTTCATCAAAGTAACCGATTTTTTCTATTTTAAAGCCGATAGCAGTTGTTCCTTTTCCATTTATAGTAATTCGGGGTAATTGAAAGTGATTTATCGAATCAATATATAATTGTTTTGGAGGTTCCGTGCTCCATTTTTTTTGATATGGATTCCAATGTAATAAGGATAATACCTCATAATTTCCGTTAACAGAGTCAGTAATATAAGATGTAAAAGTTATAGCTCCGAGCTTATTTTCGAAATCCATATCAAAATAATTATAAAAAACATTATTATTAACAGGCAAAAATTCTTCCGGTGTTGTCCAGTAGCTTCCTGTAAATGTTGAGGTCAGCAGCCTGTTTTGTTCAGGATTTGACTTATCAGTGTTTTTCCAAACAGCTACTGCAACATTTTCTTCGGGAGAACATATTTTTAAATCTGTTTCAATACCATCAGTTTCAGCAAGAATTGCAGGATTTGATGCCTGCCATTCTCCGTTTTTCTTTTCAATAAAAGTGAAGCAGATGTCGGATTTATGTGTATCAAGATCGCCTACATGCCATGTGATCAATGCCCGTTCATCGGAGAGTATCGTTATTTCAGGATTTCCTTCGGCACGCCCTGTGTTTAATGATACAATATCATCTTCAACAAAATCCATCTTAATAAGAGTATTATTAAGTATATCATAAACAGCAAACCAAATATCCTGAGATTGTACAAAGTTACGTGGAACATCGGATGATTTCACCGACTCAATTGTTTCGGGTGTGTAGCGTGTTTGTGTCCATGTGCTAATAACAATACTATCATTTATCATATCTATACAAGGGCTGTGTATTGCATTAATGTTTGTTGTAATAGTAACTTCATCGTTAAATTTACTTTTTTTTGTATTAAAATGTCTTGCACGCAATTTTCGTTCACCATAAGCTTTATTAGGTTCAAGCCATGTAAATATCCTGTTTTTATCTCTTAAATTTAGTGATAGTTGTGGATAAGTCACCGGCATTTTATTGTACCAGCCTACAGCCTCGATTTCGGTAATCATATCAGTCATTGAGGAATCTCCTGCAATTTTTTGGATTTGTATGTTCTTTTTCTTCATCGGTGGAAAAGCATTTGTCATATCATCACCCCAGATAGTATGGTTATAAAACATTTTAGGTCCCCAGATAGTTTTTTCATACCAACCCCAGAGAACAGTAATGTAAAATCTGCCATAAGTTTGAAAAGCAAATGATTTTAAAGGTTTTTTCTTATTCTTGGGTATTGTGGTGTATGAATGTCCGAATCCGAGTAAAAAACGACCATCAAGACCAAAATCACCTTCTACAAGACCATCCAGAAATTTTGCACCTAATGAAAATTCCATACCCAAAGAACCTGAATAAAAATGAAAGGAAGCACTTTTCTTGTATGCTTGGGTATGTGCGGGATTGGCATCAACATCAAGATTTCCGTAAGAACCCCATTTGCCTGAATTAGTGTCCACCATCAAATTCAGACGTGAAGAATATTCAAAGCTTCCGGTAAAAGACAAACTAAATGAGGGCGAAATTACTAAACTTGCCGGGTCGGTTGCTTCTGCAGCATCAATCAATTCTTTAACTTTTTTAACTATATTCTCTGCTTTATTAAATGCAGAGGTTACGCTACCACCCATTGAAAAATTCTGTCTTGCAAATAAGTTGTTATTCTCATCAACAGAATAAGAATTATCCTGGGAATAATTAAAGGCAAAGCGGAAGGTTTCGGCAGTTCCGGCTCCGAGGTTAAAAATTTTTTGGAAAAACTCCGGTGCCTGGTCAAGTTCAAGTTTGTATAAAGGAATATTATATTTTAAATATGCTTCGGCAGTTGGAGTTTCAATTTTACTATTGGATCCGCCGAGCAGAGGAACCCAATTTGGAATATTTGCCTCCGCAGAATTATTTATCACATAACTATCTTCAAATGGAGTAACAAGTGAAAAAGTTACTTCATCGCCGGATTGTTGAACATTGTGAAAATCGGAATCGCTGAGAAAATCAAACCATCTTGGTTTTGTTTTATGAATTGTAATTACAAAAGGTCCTTCAATAAGTGCAGGTTTTGTTTGCGTTCCGAGATAATACTCAAATCGCATCATTGTTGTAGGAGGGGAAAGTGTACCCATATTGTATGTTACCTGCCAAAGTGTATCATTTACTTTTGTACAAATTTTTTCAGCTATCTCATTATTTGATTTATCATAAAACTTAGCTTTCACGCTTTTAAGTTCAGTTAGCCCCGGTTCTGTTACTATATCATAAGTGTTTTCCTGTATCATCACTCCGGGAGCAATTGCCTGGTCAAAAGGTCCGAAATTCCCTGTAATTTTCGGAGGCACCATGGGCTTTATATAAATGGGGATTGAAAATGTGTTTGTTACATCTTGACTATTATATGTATTATAAAAACCGAACTGCACAAGAATATAGCTTCCCGGCGGGGCATCACCCATGTCAATATCAAAATGATACGATGTTGTAGAAGAAGTATAAGTGTGTTCGCCATGTGAAAGTACGGTTTGGTCATTATCAGGAGAATAAAATTTATATCCTACAAAATTTTCTTTCCAATACGGCTCGGAATGTTTATTAAAGTCGGTATCAAAAGAAAACCTGTTTGTAAGTTGTACACCCTCTTGAAAATAACCTTGTCCTTCAGATAACTTATACTGAAAATTATATCCTAATAATGGGTCAATAACAAGAAAATTGCCCAAAGGATATTCATGTCCCGTTTGTGGACCATCATTATAAAATACATTGGCAATAAAAGTATATTTTCCTGTGTCAAGGTCGCAAAGATTTGCATCCCAACCTATTTTAGATATTGTATTTGTTGTTATCCAGTCCTGGTCGCTTCCTTTTAAAGTACCGTTAATATTACCTTTACTGTCATGTACAGTGGTTCCTGTTCCTTCATCCAATTTATAATAATGAACAAGGTGGTCATCCGGTTGTATTTTAAACCTGTTGGCATTTACCTCATCGTAATTAAGAGCTTCATCCCAAAAACTTATACCGGTTAACGAACCTTCATAATGATAATTCATACCGGAAGATGATTTAAACCAGTCTCCGTGGCCTATAACCCAGTATCCTGTGAAATTATGTACTAATGTAGCTGACTTATAACCGATCAGATTACCATCTATATATAATTTCATACCATCAAACATTTTATAAGTTGCTGCAACATGATGCCATTTCCCGTCATTATATTCTTTTTCAGAATACAAATAATTGTATGAGGTAAATCCCTTAGTTTCAAACCAAATTGTTCCGTTGGTTTCCATATATAATTCAGGAGTATGGTCACTGCCTATTCCGGTAGGAGAATCCGAAAAGTTTACAATAGGTCCTCCGTGTTTGGTTGTTGTTTTAAACCAAAGCATTATTGTATAATCTACTAATCCGTAAACAGATTCGGAGGGCTTAATATAATTATCTGTTCCGTTAAATGTTAGTGAACTATGATAAGGAAAACTATTTTCAGTATATTCGATAGTATCATATAACTGGTTTTCATCTCTTAAACCAAGTATTACCTTCTCGGTTTTTAACGGAAATTCCGATACAATAAGTGAAGTAAAGAAGTTACCGAAATCAGGGCTTGTATAATGTTTTTGCCAGTTTAGTAATGGAGTAGCAATTGGGGATTGTTCCAGTCCATTCAGTCCAATATCAGAGCTAATGCCTCCCTGCGGGCAGTTGGGATAAAATTCATTTAATTGAAGATGACTAATAGTATAAGGTAATGAACTTATGTCGTAGATCAGGGTTGCTTTGTTGTCCTCGTTTTTAACCGTAACCGTGTCAACAACAAGATTATCATCGTTTATAAAAATAAATTGAACGGAATCGGTATGAATATAACTTGATTTAACAATTATTGTATCCATGGTTTTCAGGATATTGTCGGGCTGAGGAACAAGCACGGCACCATCATATAACATTCCCGAATTATTATAATAGCTGATATCGTAAATTTCTTTTTTATGATTTCGCAGATCATCAAAATCCCAGTAACCGGCTAATGCCGTATCCTGTAATACTTTCTTTTGAAAATTGTTGTGGATCTCTTCCGCTGTAAGATGCTTTTTCCAAATCCTTATCTCATCAATTTCTGTTATCAGGCTTTTGTCGGTTGTTGTTTTATCTGATTGAGCAGTACAAGCTCCAACGTATAATGGATTAGTTAGTAAATGTTCCCAGTAATTTGTTGTCATAATATAAAAAAAGTTCAGCAGATGAATATAATTGCTGGTATATTCCCCGTCAAAATAGAAATTACTATAAAATGTTGAATTAGCACCATGACAGGTGAAAGCAATATGATGCCACTCGGAATTTTGAATTTTATCATATCCCACATATCCGTAAAATAACTCATAGCCATCACCTTCTAATGACGAAAAAGAAAGTTTTACACGATTATCACCGGGTTCGTTTATTATCGTCATTTGCCAGACTTTATCGACTTTCAAATATGTCATTTCACTTGTACTTTTATTAATAATTTCTTCTTTGTTGAATTTAACCCACGATTCAATAGAATAATTTTCCTTAATAACATCAATGCTGTACGGTCCTTTTAATTGATGAGGTGGAATATTATCCGCAGTTTCTCCGGGGCTGTTGTATATTAAGGCATATTTAATACTATCAATTCTTAATGCTTGTCCGAAAGTTTGATTTTGCACGAATGTTCCAATGGAATCGTAAAGAGTGCCGTATTCCGATGAGCTTATTAAATGCGGTGGCTGGGGTATTATTTCCAGATCTTTATGAAAAACAACTCCTTTATCGGGTCCTCCTTCGCAATACATTATTGCCTGCAAATACCTTACTGATAAAGGCAGTGAATCCATCCTAACGTTTGTAAAGGTAGCTGAATCTAAATATTGTCCGCTTTGGGCAAACACCAATAATGAATCAATTGTAGTGGAATCTGCTGATAATATTACAAATTTAACAGTATCTGTTCTTGGTGGCAAATTACTAATTGCAAAAGTGTTTAATTGTTCGGGAACATCGTGCCATGAAGTATCGGTACGGGTATAATTATTTGTCATAAAAGGTCCCCAGCCTGCTGTTGCAAAAAAATTAATAGTATCGGGATAAACCGTATATGCAATATTATAAACAGCCGTACTATCCGATTGATAATTGACTTTAATATTTAATCGCGGAGATAATGGAAAGTCGATAGTGTCCAATTCAACATACCACGAAGCAGAAGTAAGATAATTACCTTCTTCGCTGTACGAATCACCGAATTGCTTTCCTTTTGAATCAATAAATTTGAAAGTGATCTTTGATGTATGAGTAGGGAGATCATAAGCAAGAAAGAGATTTGTTCCTTTATCACCAATCACATAAGGACCAAAACCATTAGTTGCTTTTATTGTAATTTTCGGCAAATAAGTTGAATCCTGTTTGTTTTGTGCAAAAATGCTTTCATGACCAATTATTAAAAGCATTAAAGTAATTAAGAAATAATTTCTAATTCCGTGTGTTTGATTTAATTTTTTCATAGTTATTTATTTCATTATAATTTTTTTAACTCTCAAATATTGCCATATTATTGGTTTTCGGGTTTCGTTAAAATTCTAATTAGTGTTTGTTTATTAAGTCAACAAAAATCAAAGAATCACCGTTATTGCGAGAAACTGACAGTAGGGATTGTGTAATGGAGTTTCGTGGCAATCTGTTAATAAATAATGAATTAGGTTTCAAATAAACAGATTGCTTCTGAACGCCAACACACATGCCCCCCTACGGTTCATCGCAATGACGACATTATGAACAGACTCTAATTAGTTTATAAACACGGTTTTTAGAATTATCGGTAAATATGATTTTAACAAAATATAGTCCTCTATGAAGATATTTTATATCAATAATATATTTATAATTTTCAGTTGTATAATCAGTCTCTATTTCTTTACCAACCAAGTTAAATATTTTAAAAGAAGGAATAGGAAGATTGGTATATTTGGAAAAATCAATTGTAATATGGTCTTTTGCAGGATTGGGATATATTATTATTTGATCTTCGGTAAATAAAATTGAATTTGTAGTAGAAGACGGATCCCATATTAAATTAACAAATTCAGGGTGGTCAATAAAAGGGTTTCTGTTATTTTGATATGAATAAATAACATTATTCCTGTTATTTTCAAAATCATCAGGTGGGTCCTGGATATTCCATTCTAATAGAGCAGATAACTTACCGTGTTCAGGTGCAGGAGCGGTATTAACAGCATCAACGGCTTCTAAGTCAAGTTCGCCGCTACTGCCCTCGTAACGTACAGCCATATAAAATATCATCCTTGCAACATCTCCTTTTACTTCATCTCTCGGTTCCCATGAGTCATCATCATAATAGCAGCCTGTTGCTTCGGGATGTTGCTGACCGCCATTATCAAAATCTTTATTTCCCCTCGAACTGTTTACCGAAGCATCGGTAGGTCTTATATGGTGCGCATCAGTTCCGCATGGTGGAGCATTACCGAAATCGCCGTGTGATTTTGCCCACACATGCTCACGGTTCCAATCGTCAGGTCCGCCTCCGAATGTTGATTTGTGTTGAGACCTGCCTGTATATAATAAAATAATATTATTGGAATTATTAGGATCTTCGTCAGTATTCTTTAATATAAAATCTTTAAGATCATCATAAGAATATTCAATATGTTCTTTTATGATATTATGAAGAGCGGCTTTTAGCTCATTGCCTGACAATCCAATAGCATTGTCGTAATAACCCGGTGGTATCTGTCCAAATACACTTATGTATAGAAGAATGGTTACAATAATTAATATTAATTTTTTCATTGTGATATACTATTTGCTTTGTAAAAGTTTGTAAAAAAACATAATTTTAATGATTAATAGATATTTTAATAATACCTAAGCTGTTATAAGTTATAAGTTATTAGCTGCTATCAATTTATATAACTTTTATTTATATTTATTTGAAGCCTTTAAGCTACGCTAAGTTTTTTCCATTGTCAAATGTATTAATGATTTTTGAATTCACCAAAATTATTTTTTAAATTTAAAAAAAAGTAACAATAAAATTAAAATTTCGTATTTTTGAAAAAAAATATATTAAAATCTAAAAAACGGAGGTAATTATGAAAAAAAGAATCTTTACTTATTTAATGCTTATTTGTTTTCCTTTTTTATTGTTTGCTCAATGGAGTAATGACCCATTGTTGAATACAGAAATAATGGATACAATAGGAGAGCAGGTATTACCAAAAATTGTCGTGCATACAAACGGTGAAAGTTACATTTCCTGGTTTTCAGAATTTGATGACTTTAATTATAATGTTTATATGCAACGATTGGATGCTAACGGAAATAAATTGTGGGGCGAAAATGGATTATTAATTAGCAACCACCCAACAGAGACATGGTTTACTGATTATGATTTAATAATTGATCAGGATAGTTGTGCCATACTTGTTACACAGGATTACAGAACAGGTTACAGCAATGTGTTTGCTTACAGGATTTCACATGAAGGAGAATTCTTTTGGGGCAACAATGGCATTGCACTTACAAATGATGAATATTTTAACCCTTCCCCAAAAGTTGTTGAAACAAATAAAGGGGATTTCATTTTTATATGGAATATTGATCATTTTGATACAAGCCAAAATATGAAAATCGGATTACAAAGAGTATCTAAGAATGGTGATATATTATGGGGAAATGATGTTATCATAAGTGACTCATTTCATAATTATGAACCTGATATTTTATTTACAGAAGATGATAACATTATTGTAGCATGGAATAGGACCAAATGCTTTGATTCTATTTTGGGTCAAGCTTGTTTTATGCATATTCATGCTCAAAAAATTGATACAAATGGAAATTTTGTTTGGCAGAATAATATACAAATAGACACGGGAAATTTATTACCTTCTTTATCAAATATTAAACCTGTTTTAGAAAATGATGGTAATGGAGGAGCTTATATTATGTGGGAGGCAGAATATTTATTTAGTACTACAACTTTTGTGCAGCATATTGGTGCTGATGGTAATGTTCAATGGGCTGCCAATGGTAAGGAGGTCTCCACCTTGCAGGAAAATTCTCACAGTGAAGCTGCATTGTGCTACCATGATGGATTTAATCAAGTATTTGTATTTTGGCAGGAATATCATTATGATGGTGTAAACCTGCAGGATAATTTCGGTGTCTATGGTCAAAGACTATCAGGCACAGGACACAGATTATGGGGTGATGCAGGAAAAGCTTTGGTTGAATTAACACCGGATACAATTTTTTATAATATAAGGGCAAAAAAAAGCTCAGATATTGATATAGGAGTATTTTTCAAAAAAGAATATTTTGTCATTAATCCTCCCGATACTTTATTTAAAACTAAAATCAATGCAATGCGAATTGACCATCAAGGCGAATTTGTATGGGAAAAGGAAAAAATTGTTTTATCATCAGTAGAAAGTGGAAAGATGTATATGGAAGTCAGTGATTTTATGAGTAGTCAATGGATAGCTGTTTGGGCAGATAATCGTAATGACCCACAGTTCGAATATGAAACCGGCATTTATGCTCAAAATATTAGTATTGTCGGTAACTTAGGACCTACAGGAATAAAAGAAAAAAATAAATTCACTGCTAATACATTATTAAATTATCCAAATCCATTCAAAAACTCAACAACAATAGAATATAAAATAACTGAAACCTGTAATGTTAACATTTCATTATACACTCTTCAGGGGCACTTTGTAAAAAACATTTTTAATGGGATTAAAACACCAGGAACTTATACTATGAATATTTCCGGCAATGAATTAAGCCCGGGTATTTACATATATAAATTAAAAACAGACAATTATAATATTTTTAATAAAATGGTTATAATAAAATAATAATTTAAAAACGGAGGTAATTATGAAAAAAAGAATTTTTACTTATTTAATGTTTGTTTGTTTTCCATTTTTGTTGTTTGCACAATGGAGTAATGATCCATCACTAAACACAGAAATAACGGATACAATAGGAGAGCAGGTAATATCAAAGGTTGTTGTGAATGCTGATAACGGGGAAAGCTACATTTCCTGGTTTTCCAATTTTGGAGGTAACCAGTATGATGTTTATATGCAACGATTTGATGCCAACGGAAATAAATTGTGGGCAGATGACTTGTTAATAAGCGACCACACGACTAATACATGGGTTACGGATTATGGTCTTGTAATTGACAATGAAGGATGTGCCATACTTGTTACACAGGATTATAGAACAGACTACAGTGATGTTTATGCTTACCGCATATCGCCTGAAGGAGAATTTCTTTGGGGTGATGATGGTATTGCTTTAACAAATGACAATGATTTTAATCCTCATCCAAGAGCAGTTGTAACTCAGGATGGGAATATTGTATTTGCTATTGAATCTGATCCTGAAGACACAACACAATTTACGAAAATACACTTGCAAAAATTATCAACCGAGGGGGTATCGCTTTGGGATGACAATGTAATTATCAGTAGTGATACAATGTTTCTTATGCTTCCTTATTTTCATAAACTTATTCAATCTGAAGATAACAGTACTATTATAGTATGGGTTGAAACAGCAACTACCGATACAGTAATGGGTAACTGGCCCAATATGTATCCTTTTGCACAGAAAATTGACAGCGATGGTAATTTTGTATGGCAAAGCAAAGTAGCAATCAATACTTTGGATAATATGCCATTGAGACCATTCTTTCCTTCTATTGTAAGTGATGGAAATAGCGGCTTCTTTATCGGTTGGATGGGATTTCCCGGCCCGCTTTACACTTCTTATGTTCAGCATATAAATTCTGAGGGAGTAGCACAGTGGACACCAAATGGAGTTAATGTTTCCGATTTAATCCAATATCAACATGCTGGGCCGGCACTTACTTTTCTTCCTCAAAATGATGAGCTTTTTGTGTTTTGGAACGAGTTGAGAGAATATAGTGAAATTGATGTTCGATGTGCAATATTCGGTCAAAAGTTCTCCAATACAGGCGAAAGACTGTGGACAGACGAGGGAGAGATGTTTGACGGATGGCATTCATGGTTTGATAC
>JAIOSH010000422.1 GCA_021107685.1 Bacteroidales bacterium
AAAAAGAAAATGATCAATTATTATTTAAGATTATTGACGATGGCATTGGAAGAGAAAAATCTTCTATATATAAAAGTAAATATAACAGCAATAAAAAATCGCTTGGGATGAGTATTACGAAAGACAGGATCGGTTTGCTGAATAACCTTTATCAAATTAAGGCTACAAGCAAAATCGTTGATCTGTATGATGAGCATAATAATTCAAAAGGCACTATGGTAGAAATATTAATTCCTGTTATAGTAAAATGATAGAATGATTAAATGATTAAATGATTGAATAAATAGATGATAGAATAATAACAGCAGAACCAATAATTTAATATGAGAGCCCTGATAATTGATGATGAACAACACTGTATAGAGGCATTACAGAGCCTTATACAAAAGTACTGCCCTGAAATTGAAGTAGTGGGGAGCTGCAAAGATGGTCAAAGCGGACTTACCGGTATTGAAAATACAGAACCCGACCTGGTATTCCTTGACATTGCCATGCCCAAAATGAATGGCTTTGAGATGCTAAGCAGACTGGAAGATATTTCATTTGAGATCATCTTTACTACCGCTTACGACAATTATGCCATCAAAGCATTTAAAGTCAGTGCCATTGATTATTTGTTAAAACCTGTTGACAGAAAGGAACTGGTCAAGGCAATCCGGCTTGTTAAAGAAAAACTTTACCTGAAATCCCAGGCAAATATCGCATCACGAAATAAGGAACAACTTAATATTTTATTAGATAATATCAGTTCAAGAAATGAAGCTTTCCCGAATATTGCCATACCAACTCTTGAAGGTTTGGAGATTATTAAAGTAAATGATATTCTTTACGTTACCGGTGAAGGTAATTATTCTCAGATCCATTTTAGGGATAAGCCACCCATGCTCATTTCAAAGACTATCAAATATATTGAAGACCGGATTGAAGGACATCATTTTATGCGTATCCATAATTCCAACCTTGTAAATTTAAAAGAGATCGGCAAATACATTAAAGGAGCAGGCGGGCATGTAATCATGTCGGATGATAAATTATTAAATGTTTCACGCAGTAGAAAAGACGACCTGCTACAGTTGTTGAGAGCAATCAACTAAAAAACAGCCGTCTTTCACAGTAACCTTCTAAAAAAAATACCACTCACACAGCCAAAGCAACCATTCACGAATTATCCTTTGCTTACCTTCATACAGCTTTGTATTTTCGCATCAAAAACCTCAAATCTTATGTATTATGAAAAAATTTATTCTTTTCTTTTCGATTTTAATTTTCAATTTTAATTTTCTTTTTGCACAAACCCCACAGGCATTTCAATATCAAACAGTTGTACGTGATGCCACAGGTGAAATTATTCAAAATCAAAATGTGAGTTTTCGCTTTAGTGTTCATGATAATTATTCTTATGGGGCAATAGTTTTCAGCGAAACACATACCGTAATGACCAACCAATTTGGTTTGGCAAACTTAGAAATTGGAACCGGCGTACCTGTTTCAGGTACTTTTTCGACAATCAACTGGGGAGCAAATTCAAAGTATCTTGAAGTGGAACTTGACCCTGCTGGAGGAAACAGCTTTATCTCTATGGGGACAACACAATTGCTCAGTGTCCCTTACGCTTTGTATTCCGAAAATACAGCAAATACCGATGATGCGGATGCAGATGCCACAAACGAATTGCAAACCTTGTCAATTAACGGCAATGATCTTAGTATTAGTGACGGAAACACCGTTACACTTCCGGGTTCAGGACTTACCAATATTATTTCCGATACAGATGGGGATACCTGGATTGATACTGAAATAAATAATGATAACGACAGTATTGTTTTTTTTACTTCCGGTATGGAAAGGATGGTAATCAGCGAGGATGGGGCTATAGAAGTAAACGGACAATTGTCAGCCACCGGTTTTACTGGCGACGGTTCAGGTTTGACAAGTGTTCCTGGAGATGATCTTGGCGACCATACCGCAACAGAAGATTTGGATATGGCCAACAATCGCATAACTAACCTTGTATCCCCAACAACAGATACTGAAGCTGCCACAAAACTTTATGTAGACACCCAGATATCCTTATCAGGAGATAATCTTGGAAACCATACCGCAACAGAGGATCTGGATATAGATAACAACAGGATTATCAACCTTGACACACCTGTTGACAATGCTGATGCAGCGACTAAACTTTATGTTGATTCCCATCCGGGCGATAACCTTGGAAATCACGTTGCCTTACAAAATATTGAATTAAACAGCAACTGGCTTTCAAATGATGGTAATAACCTGGGGATTTATGTTGATAATGCCGGAAATGTTGGTGTTAATACAGATTCACCTTCTCATGTTTTATCAGTGGATGGAGATATCCGGTCACACGATCTGATTATATCTTCTTACGGATCAACTTCCAATGCTTCGTATCGTTTTGGTTACGGATATGAAAATTCAGGGTTCTCAAGTCCTTATGCTAATTCTGTTGCAGTTATTACTAATGATGAAACAAGGATGATAGTAAGAAATACCGGAAATGTGGGAATTGGCACTTCATCACCCGGTGCAACTTTGGATGTTGAAGGCCATATCTGGCAAACAGGAACAGGAGAATCTGTTTTTATTGGTGAAGGAGCCGGTGCAAACGATGACTTTTCTGATAATAGAAATGTTTTTTTGGGATACTATGCAGGAAATGCAAACACATTTGGAAACCAAAATCTGGCATTGGGATACAAATCGCTTTACACAAATACAACAGGATATAAAAATACAGCAAGTGGATTCCGGTCGCTATACACAAACACAACAGGACATGATAATACAGCAAATGGGAATTTTTCGCTTTTCTCTAATACAGAAGGAGACGAAAATACTGCAAATGGCTCTTACTCATTATATAAAAATACTACAGGAAGCTATAATTCTGCAAGTGGTTGCAGATCACTTTATTTCAATACTACCGGAAATAATAATATTGCAATGGGTTATAATGCAGGAGAAAACATTACCACCGGTTCCAATAATATTATAATAGGTTATGATATTGATGCCCCTGATGCAACAGTTGACAATCAAATGAGTATTGGAAATTTAATTTTCGCTACCGGTGTTGATGGAACAGGCACAAGCATATCATCAGGTAATGTTGGGATAGGTGTTTCAAGCCCACAGGAATTGCTTCATGTTGAAGGTTCTATCAGAATGGTTGACGGTAACGAAGCAGCAGGAAAAATAATGACTTCAGATGCCAATGGTACGGCTTCCTGGGCAGAACCTCCATCAGCGGATGACAATGACTGGGAAATGGATGGTGCCGATATGTATTCCGAAGTAAGCGGAAATGTTGGTATTGGCACTACTACACCAGGTGCAAACCTTGATGTAGGCGGACATATCTGGCAAACAGGAACCGGATCATCCGTTTTTGTTGGAGAAGGTGCCGGTTCGGGTGACGACTTATCGGATAATCAGAATGTTTTTATCGGGAACGATGCAGGAAATGTTAACACAACAGGAGATCATAATATTGCACTGGGTTATAAAGCAGGAGAAAACATTTCCACCGG
>JAIOSH010000580.1 GCA_021107685.1 Bacteroidales bacterium
AACTTGGATATGATATTAGAACCAATAACGAAACCCTTGTGAGCGTCTCTACATTGGATAAGAGTAAAGATGTTTCTCAAGGGGTGGCTATTGGCAGTATATTGCATACTGATGAAAACAGCCATTTAGAAATTGTAAGGTATGCTAAGGGGTCGGGGTTTTGGAAAATACTCCATCTTCCTTACGCAACAGGCAAGCATTTTATAACCCGGTTTTCTAAGGTGATACTTAATTTTCTACAATCACCACTCAGCTATTTTAGAATTTATTTTTTGAATAGTTGGGCAAAAAGCACAGTCGTATTGCTATTTATGCAGTCAATAGACACCACATTAAAGTTCAGGATAAATATTTTTGGCAAAATGGTATCATCAGTTACCAAAGGGCAAAAACCAAGTCCTGATATTCCTGAATCACAGGAACTAACAAAAAAATATAGTGAAATCATTAATGGAAAACCTTCATCATTTGCATTAGAGGCTTTAGTGGGAATCCCTTCAACTGCTCATGTTCTCGGAGGAGCAGTTATGGGAAGTGATGCGTCAAAAGGAGTTATAGATAAAAATAACAGGGTATTTGGTTATGAAAATATGTTTGTAATTGATGGTTCGATGATTTCAGCAAATCCCGGAATAAACCCCGCTCTTTCTATAACTGCTATTGCCGAAAGAGCGATGCATCAAATTCCTGAAGCTAGTACGCAAACGGAGACACTGGAAAATAGAACTTTTGATTTATAAATTATTCAAATAGTTGAAAACCCTTGCGAAAGCTCAATGAAGAACTCTATTGATAAGCCGTGTGAGGGAAAACTTCATGCACGGTTTGAAGAAGGGGGTACTGATAGTCTAAACTAATTTATTACCTTTGGGTAAAATTATAGAGTTGGCTATCAGGCTTTACTCTACATACTAAAACAATAAAAAATGTAAAATCACCTTTCGATGACTTGGATATTTAATAAAAAATAATGATTGCCATTACAAGCAAAAAAGGTAACTAATTGCATTATAAATATGTAAATAATAGTTATATTTGTTGGAAAAAGGTAACTATATAAATAAGTTGTATGCCATGCTAAAACCCGACGCACAATTAGGCTCTTTTGGTTTTTGCCAACACAAATGCAACCCTTAAGAAAAATCAAAAGAGCCTAATTCATTGCCAACGCTTGAAAAAAATAGATAAATATGAAATGGATTGATGCATATGATTTAGAAAAAAATTGGGCAGGACGAAGAGATTGTCAAGAAACGTTACCGCTTCTTGTAAGAAAACTCATAAGAGCCACATCGAATTCTATAAAAAACATAAAATTTCCATCTGGAGAAAGTGTGTTATTTGGTGGTTGGGATGGTATACTTGAAGTAACTGAAGAGACAGAATTTTTCCCAATAGGAACCTCTCTCTGGGAATTTGGAGCAAGTAAAGACCCAAAAACTAAAGCAGATAGTGATTATACAAAAAGGACTTCGAATCCTTTAGGTTTTAATCCTTCTGAATCAACTTTCATTTTTGTAACTCCACGACTTTGGCAAAACGGAGAAGATTGGGCAAGCGAAAAGATGAAAGATGGAATTTGGAAAAACGTCAAAGTAATTAATTCTGAGATTTTAGAAGAATGGATTGAAGTTGCACCAGTAGTTGGTGCATGGTTATCAAAACATATTGGTAAATATCCTGAAGGTGGGATACAACCTACAGATGATTTTTGGGAAATATGGTCTTCTGGAACTAAATTCCAGCTAAATACAGATATACTTTTAGGAGGAAGAAATAAAGAAAAGGAAAAAATAATTGAACTTATTAAACAACCTTCAATAATCCCTGTTCAAGGAGTTTCCAGAGAAGAATCTTTGGCTTTTATTATTTCCTGTTTCCAAAATAGTTCAGATAAAGAAGAAGATTTTTTTTCGCGAAGTATAATAGTTGATAATGTTGATGCTTTTAGAGAGTTATCAGTTCATTATAAACCTCTAATTCTAATTCCAAGATTTGAAGATAATGGTGTAATAAACCGAGCTGTTCAAAAAGGACATACCATTATTGTTCCGTTAGGTGCAGATTCATCAGGTATTTGGAGTAACAAAATAGTTCTCCCTCAAATAGAAAGAGAAGCTTTCGTTTTGGCATTGGTAAAAGCAGGAATGACTAAGGAAACCGCAGAGAGATTTTCTAAGGAGTCTGCACGAAATATTACTATTCTACGCAGGCAACTGGAATTTACAAGGACAGCACCTGCATGGGCTTTACCAGAAAATGTTTCTGACATTATACCTGCATTAATTGTTGGTAGGTGGGATGAGAATTATGAAAATGACAAAAGAATAATTGCTCAAATTGCAGATGATAGCTATGAAAATTACTCGAAGAAATTAACAAGATGGCTTCATACACATGATTCACCTATTGTAAAAATTGGTAGCACATGGCGTTTAACTTCTCCTTTTGATGCTTGGACAAATGCATCAATAAATTTAACTCGAAATGATTTCGAATTACTTTACAAGTCCACAATAGAAATATTAACTGAAATAAATCCTGCCTTTCAACTTGAACCAGAACAAAGATATATGGCATCCATATATGGAAAGAGCAGAGAGTTTTCCGCATGGATAAGAGAAGGAATAATTCAATCATTAATATTAACTTCAATTTTTGGAGACAAATTAAGATTTGATTTACCAATAAAAGCTGAATTATGGGTTGACCGAATCATAGCAGATTTTTTAAGTACAGATAATTCGGAAATGTGGAAGTCTTTTGAAAACAAGTTGCCTCTAATTGCAGAGGCTTCCCCATCCTCATTTTTAAATGCAGTTGAAAAACATCTTGTGCTTGAAAAGTCTCCAATTATTTCATTGTTTAACGAAGACCCCGGCTTTTTGACAGCCCAGAGCTATCATACTGGTTTACTTTGGGCTTTAGAAAACCTTGCATGGTTTCCTCAATATTTATCAAGGTCATCTTTAATCTTATCTAAGCTTTCGGCTATAGACCCAGGTGGGAGTTTGTCAAATAGACCTATTAATAGCCTTTCAGAGATTTTTAAACCCTGGCATTATCAAACACTTGCCTCCTTTGATGAAAGAATCCAAGTCCTTAAATTAATTTCGGAAAGAGAATCTGAAATTGCTTGGACAATTCTTATCCGCATGTTACCAGATTCAATCAGTGGTACAGCAAGTCCAACACATAAAACAAGATGGCGAATGTTTGACTTTAAAACAGAAAAAGCTATCACTTATAAAGAAATTTATGATACTCATTCAACTGTTATTGATTTGCTAATTAATATTTTCGATTATGCTGAAAATAAATTAGCAAAACTGATTGAAGAGTCTGTAAACTTATCAATGAATGATAGAGATACAATATTATCATTTGTAGAAAAAGTGATTCCAAATGTAAAATACGAAGAATATACAGCTTGGCATTCTGTTAGAGAAATTCTTTATCATCATCGTTCACACCCTAATACTCAGTGGGTACTACCAGAAAGTGAATTAAACAGATATGAGAAACTTTATGATACGTTGAAACCAATAGACGAAATTGAAAAAACGATTTGGATGTTTAATGACCATTGGCCAAATTTTCCAGAAGGTTATAATTACGAAAGAATTTCAGATGACGAGCAAGAAAAAATTATTCTCAAAAAAAGAATTGAAGGGCTTGATAGTATTTTTCAGAAATCTGGATTAGAAAAAATCATTGAACTTAGCACAACAGTGAAAGAACCATGGATTTTGGGAGAAACATTAAGTCATATCATAAATACCGATGATGGAATCATTAAATTATGTGAACTTCTAACAAAAGTCGGAGATGATTTGAGATTCATACAAAGTTTTATATTCAGAAAATCTATAATAAATAATCACGATTGGATTTTCAGCTTATTTGAAAAACTGAAAGATTTAGGTTTTAATAATCCGTCTTTAGCAAATCTTCTGGTTCCTTTAAATCAAACAAAAAATCTTTGGGATTTTATAGAATCAACAAACAAAGAAATCATAAGTGAATACTGGAAAAATAATTACCCTAATTTTTATAACATAGCTTCTGAGGAAAAAATATTTGGGTTCAATAAACTAATTGAGCATAAAAGATTCATTAGTGCTATTAATCTTTGTTCACGATATGTTGAAGAAGTGCCGAGCAATTTAATTGTGTCTATATTAAAATATGCTGGGACAGAAAAAGCAGAGGAACAAGTTCGTTTAGACGGTTACAAAGTCAACCGCCTTTTTACGGCTCTTGACAAGAGAGATGATATTGATTCTAATACTTTCATTCAACTTGAGTGGTTATATATGCCAGTCTTGGCTTCTTACGGTAATAATCGAAAACCAAAACGACTACATGATGAACTTTCCCGTAATCCAGTTTTCTTTATGGATGTTTTAAAATGGATATATAAGCCAGATGACGAAACAAAAGTTGAAGAACTGAAAAGTGGATTGTCGGATGAACAAAGACAAAATAGAGCAATACAAGCATCTGAATTACTCAACTCATGGAAAAATATTCCCGGAATTGATAAAGACGGAAAAATTGACACCATCATTTTGAATGATTGGATTAGTAAAACAAGAAAGTTAGCAACTAAAAATGGACGTATAGAAGCAGCTGACATACATATTGGTAAGGTTTTAGCTCAATATCCAGAAGGAAAAGACAAAGTATGGCCGCCTGACGAAATTTGTGAATTAATTGAATCAATAAATACAGATAGTATAAGAAATAATTTTTCATCTGCCGTATTTAACAAAAGAAGTTTCTCTTCAAGGGGTGCTTTTGACGGAGGTGATATTGAAAGAGCTAAAGCAGATTATTTTGTAAAACTTGCAACTGCTCATCAAAACAAATTCCCTTTAATAACAAGCATTTTTGAAAATCTTGCAAAAGGTTATGAAGAAGATGCTAAGAGAATGGATGAACATGCAGAACGAAATAGACTTGATTATTAACCCGACCCTTCCATTTATATATATTGTCAAGTTGCTCTAAAAGCCCACCGCCTGAGCTAAAACTTGTCAAAGAGTATGGCTGCCCCAAAGCTGACAGAAAAGAAAGCACGAGCATACAACAAAGTGTCATATGTCATTGGGCGGCAAGTGGTTAGTTTGAATATGAGTACATTTAACAAACATAACAGAGGTTTGAAAGTGAGGTGCTTCGAAATGCCCAACGCCACATACGCCATCATCAGACTGTCTAAAAACTATTAAAAAGCAAATATTTTGATAAAACAGCAAAACGTATAATACTAAAAAACAGTAATTTTGAAAAGGGGGTAAATGAGCTACAATCTTCACCCGCCTTGAAGGACGGGGCTATTGAAATTCTATTAATCATCCATACGGAACTAATGAAACAAAGTGAATCCGTATGGACTTTGTGTCGTAAAGTTTGTGCATAATTTAGGTTAGAAATAAATTATAGAATAATACACCGATTAAAAATGAAATAAATTGTATCTTTGAAAAAAAAGTATTATGCAAACTTACACAGTAGATATAATAAATGAAAGAGCAATTATACTACTCAAAGATTTAGAATCATTGAAACTCATCCGATTACGAAAGCAAGTTAGTGAAAATATGACTAAAGATAGATGGTTTTCAAAATACAAGGGTGCAATGCTGAAGCAACCACTCAACGAAATTGATCAGCAACTAAATGAACTTCGCAACTCATGGGAATAAAATATCTTTGGGATACAAACACGGCAATCTATTATCTTCAACAGCAATTTCCGCCTAAGGCAGAAAAACTTATGGATGATTTACTACTGATATCCATCCCTGTTATTTCAGCAATAACTGAGATTGAACTTCTTTGTTGGAAAACAGATTCGGAGAAAGACTTACAAGTATTACATGGTTTTATAAGTGACTGTGAAGTAATTGAATTAGAAAACTCTATAAAATATCAGACAGCCGAAATACGAAAAGAACATCATATTAAATTACCGGATGCCATTATTGCAGCTACTGCACTAATATTCAATTTAGATTTAGTTACACGTAATGTAAAAGACTTTAAAAATATCAAAGGATTAACGATTATTAACCCATTTGAAATAGATTAAAATTTAATATAACAGGTACAATGATAAAATTTTTAGGTATTAAATTTTAAATCTGAATTCTAAAATCATAAATTGTTAGAACGTAACTTTAAAGACAGACATTAACCAACTACTGATTAAGCATAAACTTAAGGCTGATACCTGCATTAGTTGTTGAATTTCTATATTGATTAGATACAATAGGATCGTTTATACTCTTATCAAAAAATAATCTTATCATAACTTTTTGAT
>JAIOSH010000034.1 GCA_021107685.1 Bacteroidales bacterium
ATTTTCTATCCTTATCCGGAATGTATTTATCCATTTGAAGCTTTGTTTGTTCGAGGTTTGCTGCCTGAATTGTTAAAAAACCATTTGCGTCAACAGAAACCGACATCAAAAAATCGGGTTCATTATTTGTTTGTTCGTAATTAACATAAGTGATCCCTTTTAAATCATCAGCAGGTTTATTTCCATATTTTTTTGCATCCTCTTTTTGTCGGTTTATCAAATTATGAAGTTTTAACCAACTTTTGCTTATGGGGATATTTGCATTTTCAGCGATTATTTTTGCCTGTTTTAATGCGTTCTCATATTGTCCCTCGTAAACAAAAGTGATAGAATTAAAACCTTCGGAAGGATTATTGATAGAAGTCATCATTGATTTTTCAGGAATTAATTTCATGTTACGAGGTTTAATCAAACCTAATTGATTTGCCCAATATGGGATTTTTTCTATACTTGATATTGATTTTGTTTCCGTTTCATTATTATCATTTCTACCGTAATATTTTTCAGTAATCTTTTTTAATTCATCTTCGGAAATTTCACCTGAATTAGCCATTTTTTCCAGGACCAGTAGTTGTTGCTCCATGTTATCAATGGTTTTCATCCTTTCGTTAAAATCATCCATTGACTCATTAAGCGTTTGTATCGAATTTTTTGCTGTATCCTTTTTTTCATTATCATTATCAACTACCGGTTGATCATAAAGATTCATACATGACTGAGCAATTGATATAATTATTGTGGATACAAAAAAATTGATTAAATATCCTTTCATCTGTATATATTTTTAAGAAAACAAAGTTAAGAATTATAATTGAATTTGGGGATAAGTGGAATATGGGAAATATCAACTTTTTTACCATTAAATGACTTTTACCCTGACTCGTCCTGAAAAAAGTTGACACATTTTGATGCAAATATAAGTAATTGTTAATAACTTCATTTTATTATTTCTAATTTATTTTTCAATTTTGTCTTGTCGCAATGAAGCGGAAGCAGGCTCTGCTGGGGAGCAACCTGCCAGGAATAATTGCGACTTGGAAGCGTTTATAGGCGAAGGCTGGGTTGTAATTGGCCCGGCCTTTTTATATTGATATTGTTTACCTATAATTACGCTTTCAAAGTTATTCCTTAAAAAACCCTTTTGGTGAACTTCGATGGGTTTGTTATAGTTTAAACTCTGGTGTGGACGTAAGGTGTTGTAAATCTTTATTATCTCTTTTATTTTCCTTTCCGCTTGCTCCCTGTCTTTTAGTTCTAAATCATAAAGCCATTCATCTTTTATTATTCCATTTACTCTTTCAGCTATGCCATTTTCGTGAGG
Organism: Bacteroidales bacterium; assembly: GCA_021107685.1. Lineage (GTDB taxonomy): Bacteria > Bacteroidota > Bacteroidia > Bacteroidales > SMBSF39 > SMBSF39. Next base: position 1,322 of record JAIOSH010000034.1, read on the forward strand.
TGAACCACTATGAGTCATACTGATTCTTATACTATGACTTTTTAGGATTTCTACATATTTACTACTGCAATATTGCACACCTCTGTCAGAGTGATGGATTAATTGCTCACTGATATTAGGATTGTTTTTAAGTGCCATTATTAATGCCATTACAGCAGAATCAGCCTTTAGGTCTGTTGATATATACCAACCTATAATCATTTTGGAAAACGCATCAGTAATCAAATATAGATACAATACTTTTTCCTGAGATTCAACGTAAGTAATATCCGACACCCATAATTGATTGGGTGCAGTTAATTTCATACCATCAATTAAATATTCATATTTATGTAACCAGTGATGACTTTGGGTTGTAAAAAAATGTCTTTTCCTGGGCTTTACCAGCATACCTTCTTCTCGTAGTAAATCAAAAAATTTATCACGCCCCATTTTTATACCGTGCTTTTCCATGTCATTTTTAATTATCAAATAAAGCTTTCTACCACCCCAACGGTTTGTCTTAGCTTTTTTTCTAACTTTTTTTACAATCTCTAATACAATTGTTTGCTGTGTAAATTTTATTACTTCTTTATTTGTTACTTTATAATAAGCTTGTCTTGTTTTGCCAAATAGACCGCAAAGAGTAGTAATACTAACTCTCGACTTTTCTTCTTTTAGTTGCTGAACTATTTGGCTCCATGCTTTTTTCCCAAGTCAATTCCATAGTCTTTTTTTGCTTTTTCTACCATTATCTGGTAAGCTCGACTTTTCAACCTGGCAAGGTTTAATTCATTTTCCAGTTCTTTAATCCTGGCTTTAAGCTTTTGTGTATTTTCCGGTTCTTTCATCATTTCTTTTAATAATTGGGAAGTTGGATCTACGCCATAAGAACGTTGATCTATACCAGCATATTTTCGCATCCAATTTAATACTGACGATTTCCCTTTTATTTTATAAATACGTCGAGCTTGTTCTTTTGTAAATTCTCCTCGTAATACTTCTTGTACGATTTTTAGCTTTGTGCTTTCCTGAATAATTTGTCTTGGTTTCATATTTGTCCTGTTTTAGGTTTACTTATTAACATATTTTTGTGTAAACCTATTTCAGGACAAGACCGGTCGTTGGAATAATATCATATTTCCCCTATTTCCTTTATTCCCCTTATTTCCCCTATTCCCTATATCAATAATCCCTTGAAGAACGCTCAATTTCACGTTTTATATCATTCTTTTTCAATGTTTCACGTTTATCGTAAAAATGTTTACCCTTTGCTAAAGCTATTTCTAATTTAGCCAATCCCTTTTCATTAATAAATAGCGTAACGGGAATTATTGTAAAACCTTTTTCGGTTACTTTTGTTAAAAGTTTTTTTAGTTCACGTTTGGTCATCAATAATTTTCTATCACGTTTGGGCAGATGATTATAATGCGTACCAAGCCGATATTCAGCAATATGCAAACCTTTTACAAAAAGTTCATGCTTTTCAAATGCACAATACGAATCAACCAGGCTTGCTTTTCCGTCGCGAATCGACTTAATTTCAGTTCCCGTTAATTGAATTCCACAAACAAATCTTTC